>JAYUXI010000714.1:0-2425 GCA_043753085.1 Myxococcales bacterium
TGCGTGGACGGCGCGATGTACGAGCCCGTGGACGATCGCTGGACGACCACGCCGCCGGCCCCGAAGTCTGCGTTCAACGGACCGGACGGACACGCTGGCGTAGCGACCGGCAAGGGCAATGCCTTGGCTGCCTTTTGGGGTGGCGAGCAAAGCGGCGTGAGTCCCGCGGTCTACGCATCCACCGGGGCCGCCTACGACGACGCCACGGCAACCTGGCGAAGCATCGAGCAGCCCGAGGCGAGTGCCTTGGCCCGAGCCCCGCGCGGACGGATGGTTGCGTTTTCGGCGAACGATCGATTCTTCGTCTGGGGCGGCGTCGACGCGACGAGCGTGCTCGCGAACGGCGCCAGCTACGACTTCGCATCTGGCAGCTGGACTCCCATGGCCGACGGAGGGCCGTCGGCGCGCAGCGATGCCACGGTGGTCTACACGGGGACGTCCGCAATCATCTGGGGAGGCAGCGCCGCCGATATCGGCGTCTACTACGATGACGGCGCCCTCTACGTTCCTTGAAGCGCATGCTCTGCCGACAGCCGCACCTAGTCGGGCCGCGGGCTCGTGTTTCGCTGCGAGGTTTGGGTGAGCGCATGCTCACCAGCAGGACAACTACGAGCGCACGCCCGCTACCCCGCGTTCAGCTGGGTCCACGCGGCTGGCAGGTGCCACCCGTACAGGGGATCGAGTTGCAGCAGTCGGCGTCCACCTTGCAACTGTCGCCGATCTGCGCGCACTCGTTGGGTTTGGGCTCCTGACAGGTCATCTTGCCTTCCATGTCCTTGCGGCAGAATCGCCCCTCGCAGCACTCGTAGCCGCTCTCGCAGGTTTCACCCGCTAGCTTGCATGGTGGCACCGCGAATTGCGGACGCTCGTTGGTGCTGTCGAGCTCCTGGCCTTCGACGTAAAAGGCAGGGTGGCTCGGATCCGTGCCGGCGGTGGGGTTCGCGTCGACGGCGGCGATCCACAGCTGCCGGTTGCTGCCGGTGAACCGGTGGCCCCAGTCTCGCTGCGCGTAGAACGCGAGCCAGAAGTAGCCCCCCGCTGCCACCGGATGGAAGCTGGGTCCCCAGCTTTTGGCGGTGGCATCGATCGACCCGACGCCGTTGGCGTGGTCCAGACGAATCTGCGTGCCGCCGGTCAGATCGGTGATCCACAGTTCGCCTTGCGAGTCTGCGTCGCTACCGCGCGACTTGTTGGCACGCATGAAGCCTACCCACTTGGAGTCGGGGGTGAAGGTGGGGTACGTCGCCACCGGATAGGTCGCGTCGGCGCCCACGATCTGCCGGAACGCAGAGAACGCCGGCACGCCGACGAGGCTCACGTCCATCAGTGCAAGCGTAGCCGCCGAGTAGCTGAGACCACCGCCCGCCGTGCGCATGCCGAGGGCGATCATGGTTCCGTCGGGCGACCAAACCGGGTGACTGGGTGCGCCCATGGCTGCCGGAGGAACCAGTTCGGCCAGCGTGGAGTCGTCGTTGGAAGCGCTGAGCAACAGCTTGCCATCGCTGCCGGAGCCATCGTCGGTCCAGTGTCGCCAAAGGACGAAGTCACCGTTGGGCGAGATCGCCTGAAAACCCGAGGCCTGGGTGCTTTGGTACAAGCGCACGCCCGTGCGCGCATCCCACACGCCCCAGGGGCTCGCGCCACCGTTGATGCTGGCCACGATGCGCTCGCCGTTCTTCGAGACGCTGTGGCAGGCGATGCACGCCTCGCCCTGCTTCTGCAGGAATGCCTCCGCGGTCTTCCCCGGTTCGATGCGGCGCACGAAGGAGTCACCGGTCACGAGGCGTGTATAGTACACCGTTGCCTTCAAGTTGGCGCCGGCCACGGTCCAGTTTTGCTGCACCGCCTTGTACGCTTTGGTGCCGTCGTGCCGCTGCAAGTCCACCGCGATGGCGCCCGAGGTGGAGTCGGTGAGGCGCGCCCACACGTCGGCTGGCGCAGTGGGGAAGGCCAGCTCGCCATTGACGCCGGTGCTGGCGGTGTAAGCCGTGAGCTCGAAAGTCGCGCTCTTGGCTACCAACCGGTACACGTTGTTGCCGGTGACGCCGTTCCACTGCACGAGCGGTCCCGGGATCCCGCGCGGGAACACCGTCTTGTCGTAGGGGTAGAGGATCTTCATGGCCGCCTCGGCGTCGGTGGCGCCATTCATGGCCGCGAGGACGCTCGCGTCCGGCGCGGTGCCCACCGTTGCGAGCAACCGGAACGTGGCCGAGGTGGTGGCGGTGACGCTGCCGGCCTTGGCAGTGACGGTGCCCTTGGCCCCGACGAAACCGGTGGGCACCAGGCTCTTGCCAGTGAAGTCGGCGGCGTCGATGCGGTCGAAGGAGAGTGCGGCCGATTTCACCTCTTCTTCTGGCGCGGCAGCGGTGCGCTTGCCGAAGACCTTGTAGTCCTGCGCCGGCGTCATTTGCCCGAGAGCTACCTG
>JAYUXI010000715.1:0-2424 GCA_043753085.1 Myxococcales bacterium
GATCTGTCGACGGGGTTTCGGGAGGCCCTGCCGGCCGGCGTGCCGCTCGAAGTGGTCAAGCTCGGTCGCGACCGTGCTGCCTTGCGCGAAGCCATCGCCGCGTTTCAGCCCGACGTGGCCTTCCACTTTGCCGGAGTGAGCCAGGTGGGAGAGTCGATGCGCGAGCCGGGCAAGTACTGGCAAGAGAACGTGGCCGGCAGCCTGATGCTGGTGGGCGAGCTGATGCATGCACAATGCACAAGACTCGTGTTCTCGTCTACCGCCGCCACCTACGGCGTGCCGCGCGCGTTGCCGCTCGACGAAGAGCATCCACGCTCTCCGGTGAACCCGTACGGCCACACCAAGCTCGCGGTCGAGACCGCGCTGCAGGATCACGCGCCGCTTGGCCTGCGGTCGGTGTCGCTGCGCTACTTCAACGCGGCGGGCGCAAGCGGCGGCTTGCGCGAGCGCCACGATCCGGAGAGCCACCTGTGTCCTATCGTGGCGGACGTGGCGCTCGGCCGCCGCACGTCGGTCACCGTGTACGGCACCGACTACGACACGGCAGACGGCACGGCCGTGCGCGACTACGTGCACGTCGAGGATCTGATCCGCGCGCACATCGCCGCCGCCGAATACCTGCAGTCGCACCCGGGCGCCCACGCCATGAACCTGGGCACCGGCTCCGGTCACAGCGTGCAGCAGGTGATCGCGGCGTTCGAGGCCGAGTCGGGAACGCGCATCCACACCGAGCTCGGACCCCGGCGCGAGGGCGATCCGCCCACCCTGGTGGCGTCGTTCGCAAAGGCCAAACAGGCCCTGGGGTGGCAGCCCGAGCTGGATCTGCGCCGCATCGCCCGCGATGTCCTCGCCAGCCGAGCCTAACACTCACGAGCGAGGCGCTGCGCTCCGAGCGTCGGCGCAGCCGACTCCCGGGTAGGATCTGTCAGTCCGGCACGCCGAGGCTGGTGAGCCACTTGTCTGCCAAGAGGTCAGGGTCGAAGCCCGTGTCCGACTCGATGCGCTGCAGCAGCTCCGACATGGTGGCCGCCCGCTCGGCGTTGTCCATGTAGAATGCAGAGAGCACCTTCACGACGGCGTCGCGCCCGATCTGGGCCTCGAGGTCGCGGTAGAAGAGCGCACCTTTCTCGTAGGGAATTCGTGACCACAATGGATGGGTGACCAGGTCGATGCGGTTGCAGCCTTGGCCGCGGAGCCAGGCCCGCGTGTCGCCGCTCCGCACCGTGGTAGCCAGGCTGTCTCGCAGCGCCGACCAGAGTCGCGCCTCGTGCTCCGGCCCGGCAATGGCGCCGCCGATGATGGTTTCGAGGTACGTGACGGTGCCTTCCGACAAGACGAAGTCTTCCCAGCAGGCAATGCGGACGCCGTTGCCGTACCAGCCGTGCGCAGCCTCGTGCGCGTGCGTCTCGGCGTCTTCTATCGACTGATCCGCGACGTGCCAGAAGGGGTGGTGCTCCATGCCGCCGAAGCCGCTCGCGCCCCAGTCGACGGACACGGACGCGACCTTGGTGCCGAAGCGGTACGGTCCGAGTTTGGTTTCCAACCATTCCTGCGCCTCGACCAGGTGGGCGGCCCCGCGCAGGCCCGCGCCCTCGGTCTCGGGCCGCGTGTACACGCCGACCGTGGTACCCTGCGTGGTGCGCCCGAGCTCGTGCCAGGCGTAGTTGCCGTAGGTGAATGCGAGCATGTACGACGGCGACTCGGCCTCGATGCGGGCCGGAGCGACCAGCGTGTCGCCAGTCGGCAGGCCGCTTACCTCGAGGCCGAAGCGCGTGCCGTCTGCCGGGCTGGTGTGGCAGGGAAACAGGTTCTGACAGAACACCGGCCACGAGAAGCTGGTGTGCCGGGCGGGTACGAATCCGTGCAGCTCGGTCTGGTCTGGAAAGGTGTAGTCGATCACTACCTTTCGAGCGGTCTTCGAGCTCGGCACCGAGAGATCCAGGCGCTTGCCGCGCGGCTGCGTGGCGGCAAGCGAGAACTCCACGCCCACGCCGTCGACCGTGACCTCGTGCACGGTGAGCTCGCCCACCTCGAATGCCAGCGAGCGACCAGAGAACGGCGCCACGTCGAGAATTGCGGTGCCGTGATGGGACGCCACGTCGAGCACCAGGTTGGTGTCGACGATGTCGCGCGAGAGCCCGGCGGCGCCCTTGACGTCGTCAGCCGCGACGTCCCCCTCGGGCACGGGGCCGGGCACGGGGCCGCTGGCGCACGCCGCCATGGGGAGGGCAGAGAGGAGCACGAGGAAAGCTCGGAGCAAGCGCATCGCAACGAGACCTAGCACGACCACGCCACGACGCGCGTGCGGGTTCGCGCGAATGCCTGTCCGGGTCGCGCGGGCGCCTGGCTCGGAAGCGTGCTATCGGCCTTCCCGTGATCCGCTTCGACGACGTCGCCAAACGCCATGGCCGCCAGCTTCTCTTC
>JAYUXI010000716.1:0-6015 GCA_043753085.1 Myxococcales bacterium
TCGCCCATCTTCTTCGGAAGAGCCTTCTCCGACTCGAGGTCCATCTCGTCGTTGAGAGATGCCACGGCGGCGGTGAGGCTGCCCGCGTCGAGCGCGGTCCGCATCTTCTCCGTGCGCGCCGAATGGCCGCACGCGAGCAGCGTGAGCGCCAACGGCAGGCCGAAGCCGAGGCCACGCCCCGAGCCGCTCATTACTTCAGCAACTTGGTGACGTACGCCTTGTGTTGCCAGAGGATCTGGCCGCTTTCGACATCCAACACTTGCATGAAAAACCAGTACTGCACGCGGCGTTGGTCGTCCTTGCGCTCGTCCGACGACTGCACCTTTCCGGTGAGCACGTACTTCACGCCGAGCAGCTTGCCGAACTTCGAAATGGCCGCGGGATCGAAGCCACCGCTGTTCTCGAGCTTCATCTCCTCGATGAGCTCGGGGCGACGCTCGGAAGAAACGACGCGCACCGCGCCGGTGTCGAACAGCCAGGTTTCGGCCTCGCTGAGCATGGCGTGCAGCGGCGAATCGATGTGCTCGCTGGTTTCGTTGCGGAACGGCAGCACGCTGATGGTGGCGGTGCCGCCCTCCTTCTGCCAGCTGGCGACGACCGGGCGATTGCGCAGGTCGTTCAAGTTTTCCGACAGCATGCGCTGCACGTCGTCCTTGTCGATGCCGGTGCTCATGGCTGCGTTGTCGATGCTGGGATCGTTGGATCCACGCACTACCTCGGTGCCGCAACCCGTGGCCAGGCCGATCGAGGCGATTGAAACGAGAAGGAGAGAAGAGAATCGGATCATGGATGGGCTCCGTAGGGGGTCACGCGCGCGGGACGTAGCGTAGGACGAGGCACGCGCGGCGTCATTCGATTGGAGTGGGCTGCGGACCTGGCTGGCTACTTTCCGGCCTCGATCTGCGCCCGCACGTCTGCGGCGGGCACCAGGCCCACGAACCGGTGCGCGCCCACGTACAAAGTCGGCAGGCCCTGGGCGCCGACCGACTTCCACATCGCTTTGTCGGCGTCGAGGCGGGTGCGGAGTCCGGGATCTTGCATGCATTGCTCGAACGCTGCCGGCTCGATGCCGAGCGAGGCCGCCGCCGCGCCGAGCGCCGCGGGGGTCATGTCCTTGGGATCCATGGCAAACAGGCGCTCGACCATCGGCTCGGCCTGGCCGAAGCGCTCGCCACAGAGCGCAGCGCGCGCGGCCGGCTCGGCGTGCGGGTGCATGCTCAGCGGGACGTGCCGGCGCACGATGCGCACGTGGTCGCGCTCTTCTTCGAGCACGGCCGCGATGCCCGCGTGCGCGTCGCGACAGTACGGGCACTCGAAGTCGAGGAAATCGAGCACGAGGACCTTGCCCTTTGGCGTGCGGTCCAGCTCTTCCGAGATGGCCACCGGGATCGGCGCTTGTTTGGTCAGCACCAGGTACGCCGCCAGCGAGGCGAGCACGGCGAACCCAAGGCCTTGGACGATGCGCGAACGCAGGCGGGCGGGCGGATCCCAGCCGTTTCCGAGCCGGAGCAAGCCGAGGCCACCGGCGATCAACGCCGCCGCGTCGACCACGAGGCAGAACTGGCAAAACTGCCCCTTCGACACCTGCACGCTGAACAGCAGGATCGCAGCCATGACCGAAAGAGCGCCTACCGCGGCATGCAGTCTGCGTGCGAGGTGGCCGCGAAACAGCCCCAGCACCAGCAGCGCCGCCAGCCCGAACAGCCCAACCGCCGGCGTGGGAATCGGGCCCAAGTGCGCGAAGCTGCTGCGTCGCAGGGCCGCACAACCACTGCCCACTTCGGTGCAAAATACAGGTGTGGCTTGGCTGTAATCTGCCAGCAGCATCAGCGCGGCCACGAAGCCCGGAAACAGCACGAGTGGATTCAGCCGGTAGGCCAGCGGCGACCGGACTGCCGCGACGATCGAATCTACGGGGGCGTTGGCCTTTTCCGGTTTCATCGAGAACGTAGCCTTGGGCCAAGGAGTTGGCCGGGTCAAGACCTCGTAGATCTGATACACGGAGGCATGCCGCTTCCTTCCCAGGACGACGTCGTTCGTGTGCTCCGTGATCATCCAGCCGGCCTCGGTGCCGAGGACGTGGCCGATGCTTTGTCGCTCGGCAAGAAAGAACGCAGCGCGCTGCTGCGCCTGCTCGACAACTGGGTGTTCGAAGGCACGCTCGAAGGACGCAGTGGCGATCGCTTCGCGCTGGTGAGCGGTCGCTCCGCTCTCCGCGAGGCCTACGTACCCAAACGCACGGCCGCCAAGGGCGTGCCCGCCGCCGAGAAAAGCAAGCCCGCCAAGGGCGGCAGGGGCGCCCCGAAATCCGGCATGATCCCGTCCTCTACCCACCTTCGCGGGGGTGGCGTCGCGGCGCCGAAGCGGCAAAAGGCCGGTGAGCGCCAGGGCAAGATGCAAGAGCCGCGCGAGCGCCCCGCGCGCGTATCGTCGCAGCAGGCACCGGAGATGCCCGGCTGGAGCGAAGCCAAGAGCCGCAACGATCGCAGCGACCGCAGCGCGGCGCCGCGCAAAGCGGCCCGCGAGCCGAACAAGGTGGGCGAGCGCGAGGGCGTCATCAACATCAACGCGCGCGGCTTCGGCTTCGTGTCGAGCGTGCAGTTTCCTGGCGAAGACGTGTTCGTGCCCGAAGAGAAGCTCGGCGGCGCCATGCACGGCGACACCGTGGTGGTGCGCATCACCGGTCGCTCCAGCCGCGGCGTCGACGGCCAGGTCATCACCATCAGCGTGCGCGGCAAGACCCGCATCGGCGGCATCCTTCGCCGCAAGAACAAGAGCGCCTGGGTCGAGGCAGACGACTCGCGCTTTCGGCACCGCATCGTGCTCACCGGCGCGCTCGACACGGCCGGCGCGGAGGGCAACAGCGGCGAAGACGGCGACTCCGTCGTGGTCGAGATCACCCGCTTTCCCGAGATGCCGGACGAGAATCCCGAGGGGCGCCTGTTGGCAGTCCTGGGCCGCCCCGGTGAGCTCGGCTCCGAAGTGCGCAAGGCGCTCCTCGTAGCCGGCATCGACGAAGTGCACTCGGCGTCCGCCACCGAGCAAGCCGAGAGCTTCGGGCCCACCGTCCCGCAGAAGATGCTTGCCGGACGCGTGGATCTTACAGCCATTCCGCTTCCGACCATCGATCCAGAAGACGCCCGCGACCACGACGATGCGGTCTGGGTCACTCGTCTGAAGAGCGGCGGCTTCCAGGTGCACGTGGCCATCGCCGACGTGTCCAGTTACGTCACGCCAGACACGGCGCTCGACGCGGAAGCGCGGGAACGCGGCTGCTCGGTGTACCTGCCCGAGCGCGCCATCCCGATGCTGCCGCGCGCGCTCTCCAGCAACCTCTGCTCGCTCCTGCCCGACGAGATTCGGCTGTGTCTCTGTGTGATCGCCGAGCTCGACGCCGACGGCACGGTCATCAGATACGACATCGTGCGCGGCTTCATGAAGAGCCAGGCCAAACTCACCTATGGCGGCGTGGCGCGTGCGCTCGGCCTGTCCGACAAACCTCCGGTCGACCCCAAGGCCATGGCCATGAAAGCGGACCTGCAAGTCGCCCAGCAGCTCTCGCTGCTTTTGCGTGCAAAGCGCATGGAACGCGGCAGCCTCGACTTCGAGTTGCCCGAGCCGCAGATCGTCTTCGGCACCGAGCGCGAGCCGGTCGACGTGAAAGCACGCGGCACCGATCCGGGCATGAAGAAGGCGTACCAGCTTATCGAGGAGCTCATGCTCCTCGGCAACGAGCTGGTGGCGCAGTACCTGGTCAAACACGACCTGCCCGGCATCTTCCGCGTCCACTTGCCGCCGGACGAAGCCAAGCTCGCACGGCTCACCGCGATGTGCGCGCTGCTCGGCGTCGACATCGACGTCGAAGAGGCGCAGAACCCGAAGAGCCTCAGCAAGCTGCTGCTCCGCCTCGGCAAGCACCCGCAGAAGCACATCTTGCATGGTCTGTTGCTGCGCTCGATGAAACAAGCCGCCTACGACGTGCAGAACCTCGGCCACTTCGGCCTCGCGTCGACGTCGTATCTGCACTTCACCTCGCCGATCCGGCGCTACCCGGACCTCGTGGTGCATCGCGTGCTCCACGCGCACGTGCAGGGCCTGCAGGTCGACCGGAGCGACGAAGGCCGCGCAGAGATGGCCGCGTCGGCGGCGCTCGCATCCAGCCGCGAACGGCGCGCCATGGAGGTCGAGCGCGAGGTGCTGGACCTCTACAAGTGCACGATCATGCAGAAGCGCATCGGCGAAACGTTCCCCGGTACGGTCAGCGCCATCGTGGGCTCCGGCATCTTCCTGGGCCTGACCGATCCATTCGTGGACGTGATGGTGCGCTTCGAAGATCTCGGCAACGAGCCATTCGGCGTGAGCGAGGACGGCCTGCGCGTGTACGGCAAGCGCAGCGGCTTTGCCATCACCCTGGGCGACCAGCTCTCGGTCGAAATCCTCGACGCGTCGCTGCTGCGCCGCACGGTGTACGCGAAGCGCGTCGGCGTGATCACGTCGCTCGCACCCGACGCCGAAGAACTGATCGAGGAAGAAGGCTTCGGCGAGAAGAACGGCAAAGGCCGCGGCGGCGTGCCCAGCCGGCGCAAGGCCGAGACTGCCAGCAGGGGCCGCGGCGACGGCGGCCCGAAGAAAGCCGCGCGCAGCCCGTTTGCGGGCAAGCCCACCACGGGCAAAGGCAAACCTGCGCCCAGCCCGAAGGTCAAGAAGACCAGCGGGAAAGGCAAGAAGAAGCGCTGAGCAGCCCCGTGCCGGAGCTTCCCGTTGCAGCGCTCCACGCCGAGGTCGACGTGCAGGCGCGGCGTCTTCACGTGCTCCATGCAGAGCGCACACAATGCCGCCAGGGTTGTCACGGCTGCTGCGAGGATGATCTCACCGTATTCACGGTTGAGGCCGGCCGGATCCGTTCCGCGCACGCAGCGCTACTGGCCCACGGCACGCCGGGACCGGTTGGCGGATGCGCGTTCCTCGATTCGGCGGGCGCGTGCCGCATCTACGCCGAGCGCCCCTACGTGTGTCGTACGCAGGGTCTGCCTCTGCGCTGGCTCGAAGACGACCACGTGGAGCGGCGCGACATCTGCCCGCTGAACGAGGCCGGCCCGCCGATCGAGGAGCTTGCTCCCGACGCGTGCTGGACCTTGGGACCGACCGAGGAGAAGCTCGCCCGCATGCAGCTCGCGGCCGAGCCGACCGCGCCGCGCACGTCGCTGCGCTCGTTGTTCGCCGCGAGCGGCTGAGACGGCTGGCCGCGTCAGTCGATGCGCACCAGCGCGACGCGTAGCGTCTCGGTTTCGGGGGTCACGTCGATGGCCAGGTAGTGCCGGCCGATGTTGTCGAAGCGCTCGGGAATGGCGCCGCCGCCGCCGGCGATGAACGCCGGGATCTTCGCGTTCGAGAACGCGTAGTAGCTGTGCACGTGGCCGTAGAGAGTGAGGTCGACCTTGGCCTCGGCCAGCCGCACCAGCAGGCGCTGCGCCTCGTTCTTGCTGGAGAAACTGCCCGACCGCACGCCCACCGGATCGATGGGTGGAACATGCATGGATACCACGTGGAGCTGATTTCTGGAGTCACCCAGCCAACGCTCGAGGCGGTCGTACACCTCGGCCGCAATGGTGGCGCTGCCTGAATCGACCAGGGTGAAGCCTACCCCGCGAAAGCGGAAGTGCGAGGACGCGAGGCCGTAGCGCAGCTGGTACGGCGCGCCGTCTCCGACGCCGAGCTCGTGGTTGCCCACGGTCGAATACACGGGCATGCGCAGCGATTTCGTCTCGCGCTCGAAGCGTTCGAGCTCTTCGTCGCTGCCTCGTTCGGTGAGGTCGCCGCCGATCAGCGCGAAGCGAGCGGCCCGTTGCGTGTTCATCGAACGATACAGATCCTGCACGCGGTCGATCGCCTCCTGCACGTCGGCGTAGAACAGGAACTGCCACGGGTTCGTGTCGCTGGAGTCGGGCGTGCGCACCTGCAGCGTGGTCTTGGCGCCCACGGGCAACACGAAGTGGCGCTCGGTGGCAACGAGAT
>JAYUXI010000717.1:0-2422 GCA_043753085.1 Myxococcales bacterium
ACTGGCAACGACGACGAAAGTCGGGGTCCACGGCATGCTGCGCCGGGCGTGCTACAAGCGAAGCCATGAAATCGGCAGTTCGGGTCCGGTTGGGTGTCCTGCTCGTCGTGTGCGCCGCGGCGGCCTGCGCGGCCGAGCAACCGGCGCCTCCCAGTGCCGAACCAGGCACGCCGCCCAGCCCGCCCAGCGAGCCCGTGGCGCCCGCTCCGACGCCGCCGCCGGACGCAGGTTCCACGCAAAAGCCGCTCGGCATCGGCGTGGTCGGCGGGGCGCTCTTTCAGGGCGTGAAACTGCCACTCTTCGGTGAGAATGCTACCAAGGGCGCGCTGCCCGTCGTGGTCAACCGCCCCGGGGTGCTGCGCGTGTACGTGAAGGTTCTCGACCGCTCGCAAGCCCACGAGACGCGCCTCGCGCTGCGATACAAGGACGCCGCCGGCGTCGTGCAAACGCTCCGAGGCATGCAGACCATTCGTGACAATTCCACCGACGCCCAGGCCGAGACCTGTGTCGACGTGGCCATTCCCGCCAGCGCGTTCCACCCGGGCCTCGCCTACCAGGTCGAGGTGCGCGACGGCGAAGATCGCCTCGTGGCGCGTTTTCCAGAAATGGAAACCGACTTCACACCCTTGCCGGCAAACCCGCGCACCCAAAACCTGAAGGTCATGGTCGTGCCAGTGCAATACACCGCCGACGGATCGGGCCGGCTCCCCGACACGAGCGCCGTCCAGCTGCAGCGCCTGTCGGAAGAGATGCGTGCACTCTACCCAGTTTCCGAAGTGCAGCTGGCAGTACGCGCTCAGCCGCTCGAATGGGCCACCGAAATCGGCGCCGGCGGCGAAGGTTGGGACGAGCTGCTCTACGGGATCTTGCGGCTCCGCGAGACCGACGCTGCGGCAGACGACGTGTACTACTACGGCGCCTTCGCGCCCGGCAGCACCTTGCAGTCTTTCTGCGCCAGCGGGAACTACGGGTGCGTGCTGGGACTTTCCGAGCTCTCGCGCAGCGTGCAAGACGCAGGGCGGCGCGGCAGCATCGGTCTCGGCTTCACGGGCGAAGACGCCGCCGAGACATTCACGCACGAAGTGGGTCATGCGCACGGCCGCTACCACGCGCCGTGTGGCGGCGCCGGCGGCCCCGACAGCCGCTTCCCCTACGCCGACGGCAGCATCGGCGTGACCGGCTGGGACGTGCGCACCAGCACCTTCGTGTTCGACGGCGGGCGCTACGGTTCGAAGGACTTCATGAGCTACTGCACGCCCGCCTGGGTGTCGGACTACACCTGGAAGGCTCTGTTCACGCGCATCGTCGGTGTGTCGGAAGAACTGTCTCCCACCGGCGGCCCGGTCGCAGCTCGCCCCCAGGCGACGTACCGACTACTCCGCGTCGACGACGGCGGCAAACCGCCACGCTGGCTCGGGACCCGCACCGTGCGTGGCCAGGTGTCCGACACCACCGTCGGCGCCACCCTCGCGAGCGGCGCGGTCACCAGCCTGCCGCAGGTCGAGCTCGACCACCTTCCGGGCCACGTCGTCTACGTGCCGCTGGCCCTTGCGGGTCAAACGATTCGTGTCGGCGCGGCCATCGTTACCGTGCCCTAGCCGTCACGGCGCCGTGGCGGAGGAAAGCTGGCCGCACGCCGCCGCGATGTCGCTGCCGCCGCTGTACCGCATCTTGCTGGCGGTGCCGAGCTCGCGCAGGCGGTTGCGCACGCGGGACTCTTCGGCATGGGTCTGGCGCACGTAGGGATCGTCGCCGTCGAGGCGGTTGTACGGAATGAGCCGCACGGTGGGGCGCTTGCCGGTGGCGGCCTGGAAGTCTCGCACCGCCGTGGCAAGCGCGGTGAGATGCGCGTCGTCGTCGTTGACGCCAGCGAGCAACGTATACGCGAACAGCGGCGCGAGGCCGGTGGCGATCGCGTGCTCGCGCGTGGCGGTGATCACCTCGGTGAGCGGATGCTTGTCTTCGATGGGCATGAGTCTGCGGCGCACCTGGGGCATCAAGCTGGAGAGCGACACGCCGAGACGCACGCGAGGCGCCTCGTTCGCCAGCCGGCGGATGCCACTCGGCAGGCCGCTGGTGGTGACGGTGATGGCGCGCGTGTCGATGGCGTAGAGCGACGGCTCGGTGAGGATCGCGATGGCTTCGAGCACGCGATCGAGGTTCGCCATCGGCTCGCCCATGCCCTGGAACACCACGCCGCGGATGCGCGATCCGGCCGGGAGCGTTTCGCGCACGCGGCGCACTTGTTCGACAATTTCCCACGTGCTCAGGTTCCGCGTGAGCCCCATGCGCCCGGTGGCGCAGAACGAGCACGCGAGAGCGCAGCCCACCTGCGAGCTCACGCAGGCAGTGAAGCGGCCTTCGATCTCGAGTGGAATGCGGACGGTCTCGAAGCGGACGCCGTCCTCGCTTTGCAACAGCA
>JAYUXI010000718.1:0-5990 GCA_043753085.1 Myxococcales bacterium
GGCGCGAGCGCGGCGGCGGAATCGATCAGAAGCGTACCGCCGTGGGCGGCCTCGAGCAGGCCGGCCTTGGGCTGCGCGGCTCCGCGCAGCTCGTCGCGCTCGATGCCGAACAGCTCGCGCTCCATCACCGCGGCCATGCGGGCGGAGGCCTGGGTGGCGACGAACGGCCCCTGGGCGCGGGCCGAGCGATCGTGCAAGGCGCGGGCGAGCGTGTCGCGGCCGACCCCGGGTGGGCCGACAAGCACCACGTGGAGCTGCGACGAAGCCACCGTGCCGAGCAGGCGCAGCACTTCTTTCATCGATTCGGACGCGGCAACCAGGCCCATCGGCAGGGCCGCGCTGGAGCGCCAGGAACGGCGCACCAGCACGACCACGTTGCCAACCTGCAGCGTGGCGTTTTCCGGCACGACGGTGGGCGTGTGCGGCCGCAGCTGGGCGTCGTGGGTCTCGGCGTGCTCTTTGCCCTCGACGACGCGAACGAGCCGCGTGCCGTTGGCGCTGTTCAGGTCTTCGACCTCGACGGACGGGCCGCCGAACGTCAGCCGCGCGTGCTCGCGCGACACGCTGGCATCGCCGAGGCGCACGTTCGCCGTGGAGCCGCGACCGATGACGAACGTGCCGTTGCCGGACACGGTGCGCACGGTGGGCTTTGGATACGTCATGGCGACGATCTCCCACGCATGATTCTGCTCGATGTCTGCGCCTCTTCGACTGTCCACGGGCTTGCGCGCCAGCATAGCCCAGGGCCAATGTGCTCGCTCAGGTTCCGCGCAAGACGAGCAGGCGCTCCTCGGTCATGCCGTCGATGGCCCAGCGCACCCCTTCCCGCCCGGCGCCGGAGCCCTTCACGCCGCCGTAGGGCATGTTGTCGACCCGGAAGCTCGGCACGTCGCCGACCACCACCCCGCCGACCTCGAGCTCGTCCCACGCTTGCATTGCGCGGCGCAGATCGTTGGTGAAGACACCGGCCTGGAGGCCGAAGTCACTGGCGTTGGCCAGCTGCAGCGCCTGCTCGAACGTGGCAAACCGCTCGAGCACGACCACGGGACCAAACGCCTCCTCGGCCGAGAGCTCCGCGTCGTGGGGCACGCCCTCGACCACGGTGGCCTCGAGCATTGCGCCCGTGCGACCGCCGCCGACCACCACCTTGGCGCCCCGTGCCTTCGCCGCTTCGATCCAGCCGTGTAGACGTTCGGCGGCGGGCTCGTCGATCATCGGACCGAGAAACGTGTCTTCGCGTTTCGGATCCCCCGCCACCAGCTCCCGCGTCTTTGCTGCAAGCTTGGCCTTGAGATCGTCGTAGAGCGACTCGTGCACCAGCACGCGCTGCACCGAGATGCAGCTCTGTCCCGACTGGTAGAAAGCTCCGAAGATCAGCCGGTCAACCACCGCGTCGAGCGACTCGCGCTGGTCTGCGTCGACGATGCAGGCAGCGTTGCCGCCGAGCTCGAGGACGACCTTCTTGCGACCCGCCTTGGCGCGCAACGCCCACCCCACCGTGGACGAGCCGGTGAACGAAAGCAGCGCGACGCGCGGATCTTCGATGAAGGGCGCGATGTCCGCGAGCTGCACGTTGAGCACCGACCACGAGCCCTCTGGCAGCTCTGTCTCGGCAAGCACCTCTGCCAGCACCAGCGACGACAGCGGCGTGCGATCCGAGGGCTTCAGCACGAACGGGCAACCGGCGGCGATGGCGGGCGCCACCTTGTGCGCCACCAAGTTGAGCGGAAAGTTGAACGGCGTGATGAAGGAGCAGAGGCCGATCGGCACCCGCTGGATCATGCCGCGCGTCCCCCTGGCGCGCGCCGAGATCTCGAGACCGATCACGTCACCCCCGGGTCGCAGCGCCTCGTCGGCCGCGAGCTCGAAGGTGTCGATCAGCCGCGTCACCTCGCCGCGGGCATCCTTGATCGGCTTGCCGGCCTCGATGGCGAGCAGCAGCGCGAGCTCTTTGCTGCGCTCGCGAAAACGCTGCGCGACGTGCAGCAGGATCTGCTTGCGCGCGTAGGGCGGAACCTTGCGCATGGCGTCGCGCGCGGCGTAGCCGGCGGCCAGCGCGTTCTCGATCGCGTCGGGACCGGCAAGCGTGACGTGCGCCACCACATCGCCGGAAAATTTGTCGGTGACGGGCAGCTGCTCGCCTTTGGAAATGGGACGACCTGCGAGCCAGTACGGATAGCGATTGTGCATGGGAGAGTGCCTTTCAGGACTTGGGAAAGGGCGCGTCGCTCCTCGCCGAGTACACGATGATTGGCTTGTCCGCAGTGAGCAATTGCCAACCGTGAGTGCCGGCTTCCGACTATCAGGGCGGCATGGCCCTCACGGCAACGATGCACCACGTCGAGCTCACCATTTCGGACGTGGAGCGTTCCGTCTACGAAACGCTGGAGCTGCGAGTCGCACGCCATCCGTCGGAGAGCGTGCGCTATCTGCTCACGCGCATCCTGGCGTATGCGCTGGAGCACACAGAGGGGATCGCGTTCAGCAAGGGCGGCCTGTCGTCGGTCGAGGAGCCACCGCTATCGGTGCACGACGCAACCGGCCTCTTGCTCGCGTGGATCGAGATCGGCGCTCCCTCCGCAGACCGTTTGCACAAAGCCACGAAGGCCGCCAAGTCGGTTGCAATCTACACCCATACCGACATGGCCCACTTGCGCCGCGAAGCCGACACTCGCAAGATCCACCGCGTCGAGACCATCCAGGTGTGGCGCTTCGAGCCCTCGTATCTGGATCTCCTGGCCGAGAGCCTGGACCGCCGCACCGCAGTCGAGGTGGTGCGGAGCGATGGTCGGCTCTACGTCACGATCGCGGGGAACTTGCACGAAACCGAGCTGTCGCCGCAGCAGCTCGCAATCGTCTAGACTCGCGCCGTGCAAGAGTTTCTGTTTCTGCTGCGCAAGCATCCGGACGCGCGCGACACCTCGGGACGCCTGCTCCGCGAGCTGCACGGCGTCACCTTGAAGGACATCGTCGAGACGCTGGTGGAACGCTACGGCTGGCCGGCGCTGGCGCAGCGCGTCCCGCTCGCTTGTTTCTCGCTCGACCCGTCGGTCAAGTCGAGCCTCACGTTCTTGCGGCGCACCGAGTGGGCGCGCGAGAAAGTCGAGAAGCTCTACGTGGCGCTACGGACCGCCGACGTGCTGAGCTTGCCGCAGCCCTGACTCTTTTGCCGCCGCCCGACCTGGTGCGCAATTCTGGAGCCGGCTTCGCTGGGCGTCACATCGCAGCGCTTCGCTCGCGGACTCTCAGTGCGTGACGGTGCGCAGGTAGGCTGGCACGCCGCGTTTTTTCACGCTGTCCTGCGGCACGTCGGCCAGGCCTTGGTGGTCGACCGTGAAGTGCAGGCCGCGGCTCTCCTTCCGGACGCTGGCGCACTCGACGATGAGCTCCGCGACCGCCGCGATGTTGCGCAGCTCGAGGAGATCCCGGGTGATGAAGTAGGTCCAGTAGTACTCGACGATCTCTTCCTGCAGCAGCGCGATGCGCCGCGCTGCGCGACGCAGGCGCTTGTCCGAGCGCACGATGCCGACGTAGTTCCACATCAGCTCGCGGAGCTCCGACCAGTTCTGCGTGACGATGACGGCTTCCTCGCTGGTCTGCGCCTGACTCGAGTCCCACGCCGAGATCGCTGGCCAGACGTCGGAGGGCCCCGGCAGGTCGCGCAGCGCCGCGCACGCGCGGTGCGCCAGCACGAGACCCTCGAGCAGGCTGTTGGAGGCGAGGCGATTGGCGCCGTGCAGTCCGGTGTGTGCGCACTCGCCGATGGCGAACAGACCTGGGATGCTGGTGCGACCCTTGAGATCCGTAGAGATGCCGCCGCACAGGTAGTGCGCCGCGGGGACGATGGGTACCGGACCCGCGGCCAGGTCGATGCCGAAGCCGCGCACCGCTGCCGAGATGCCCGGGAAGTGCTCGTCGATGAAGGGCCGGCCGCGATGAGAGATGTCCAAGTACATGCAGTCTGCACCTGTCTTCTTCATCTCGAAGTCGATGGCGCGCGCCACGACGTCGCGCGGAGCGAGCTCGAGGCGAGCGTCGTGCTCGGCCATGAACGACGTGCCGTCGCGGCGCTTGAGGACGGCACCTTCGCCGCGCAAGGCCTCGCTGATCAAGAACGTGCGCGCGGCCGGGTGGTACAGGCAGGTCGGGTGAAACTGCATGAATTCCATGTTCGCGATCTCGGCGCCGGCCCGGTAGGCCATGGCGATGCCGTCGCCCGTCGTGACGTCCGGGTTGGTGGTGTACAGATACACCTTCCCCGCGCCGCCGGTGGCGAGCACGACGGCGCGCGCCAGCACGGTAAGCACTTCGCCCTTCAGCTCGTCCAGCACGTAGGCGCCCACGCACTCGTCGGGACCGCCGAACTTGGAGTGCATGATGAGGTCGACCGCGGTATGGTGCGGCAGCGTGCGGATGTTCGGGCGCGCGGCCACGGCGGCCACCAGCGCGCGTTCGATCTCGCGGCCGGTCATGTCGGCCGCGTGGGCGATGCGGCGGGCGCTGTGCCCGCCTTCGAGGTGGAGGTCGAGCGCGGAGCTCCCGTCCTCGGCGCGCGGATCGAGCGAAGGGTCGAAGCGTGCGCCGAGGCTCTGCAGCCACGCCACGCGCTCGGGTCCTTCCTGCACGCAGATCTCGACCGCGCGGCGGTGATTCAGCCCAGCGCCTGCCAACAGCGTATCGCTGACGTGGGCTTCGAACGAATCGGCGCGATCGAGCACTGCGGCGATGCCGCCCTGCGCGTACCGAGTGTTCGATTCTTCGAGGTCACGCTTGGTGACGACGAGCACGTCGTCGGCGAAGGTGGAGGCTTCGAGGGCGAGCGAGAGGCCCGCCACGCCGCTGCCGAGGACCAGCACGGTGCAGCGCACGTGCGCCGAGGACGTTGCGTTGTCAGAAGTCGCCATCGGCTTCGAACGCTAGCCGGCCATGGCGCGTTCCGGGCGGGAAAGCTGCGGACCCGCACTTTGTGCGGTGGCGGCGCTTGCGAGATTCGATACCGTACCGGTGATATGCGCCGACCTTGCTGCTTCAGGATCTTCGCGTTCGCCGCCTGCAGCGCGGCCGTGCTCGGCTGGTCTTCCCACGCGGTGGCGTTTTGCCGCACGACCATCGAGGCCGCGGCCTCCCAGTCTTGCACCGACCAGGGCGCGCCGCTGTTCTGGCGCAACGAGTGTCGCGGCGTCCGCATGGACCTCTCCCAGGTCGACGCCGCGCTGCGTGCACCCTACACAGACACCATGAAGGTAGCGCTCGCGCAGTGGGACCGAGCCGACTGCCCCGGCGGCGGCAACGCGAGCATTTCCATCGAGTACCTGGGAGAAACCAGCACCGATTTCGTCGGCTACGACGTCGGGGCCAATGCGAGCAACGAGAACGCGGTCTTCTTCCGCACCGACGACTGGGCCTATGGTGATGGCAATCAGGTCGCGCTCACTACGGTCACCTTTCGTTCGGACACCGGAGACATCCTCGATGCCGACATGGAGGTGAACTCCACGCTGTACATCAGCACCGAACGCCCGCTGCCCGCCCGCGGCTTCGATCTGCAAACGGTCTTTGCCCACGAGCTCGGCCACGTGCTCGGCCTGGCCCACTCCACCGTGCGCGCGGCCACCATGTACGCCACGTACAACCCGGGCACCTTCGACCAAGGTCTGCTCGAAGACGACGACCGTGCCGGCCTGTGTGCGATCTACCAACCAGACGGCACCCGGGCGGGCAGCAGCGGTGACCTCGAAGCCGACGCGTGCGATGTCGACGCCGAGCCGCTGCCAGACCCGGAAAGCAAAGGCTGCGGCTGCCGCGTGGCCGGTGCCCCTGCGACGCCGGGCCTCGCGTTCGGCGCTCCGGCGCTGCTTGCGCTGTTCGCGCTGCGCCGGCGCACGCCCCGCGCTCGGCGTTGACACTGACGGCGCAGGATCCTACATCAGCGTCACTGAATGGCCATTCATTGGCCACCGGCCAGCTCTTCTCACGGCGCGCGGCGCGCG
>JAYUXI010000719.1:0-5974 GCA_043753085.1 Myxococcales bacterium
CTCAAGAGCCGCACCGAAGCCGTGCTCGAGCGCGTCGGTATCGCGTACGCGATGGACCGCCCCGCCAAGGCGCTCTCCAAAGGCATGCTGCAGCGCACCGGGCTAGCCGCAGCGCTCGTGCACGATCCGGAGCTGCTCGTGCTCGACGAGCCGATGAGCGGGCTCGATCCCGTGGGCCGCAAAGAAGTGCGCGACCTCATCGTCGACGAACGCGCGTCGGGTCGAACCGTGTTCTTCTCCAGTCACGTCCTGGCCGACGTCGAGATGCTTTGCGACCGCGTGGTGATCCTGAAGAAGGGTGCCATCGTGGCCGAGGGCAAGCTGTCCGAGCTCCTTTCGACCGAGGCGAAGACGTCCGAGCTCACCCTGTTCGGCGTGACGCCCGAGTGCTCGGTGCAGCTCGCGGCGCTCGGCACCCTGCGTACCTTGGGCGCTGGCACCGTGCTCGACCTCGAAGGCGACGAGCCGCTCGAGCGGGCCTTGCGCCTGGCCATGGATACCGGCGCCCACATCGAAAGCTTGGTTCGCAAGCGACAGACGCTCGAAGATCTGTTCGTGCAGCGCGCCGTCTGAGCATCCGGCTGGCTCAGAACACGCCGGTGAGACCGAAGGTTGCACCCTGCACCCTTCCGCCTTCGAGGACGGGGCCGCCGGCAGGGCGGACCACCACCGGTGGGGGGATGGGTCGTGACTTCGTTTCGGCCGCTTGCGGCACGAAAGCCACGTGGGCTTGCGCGACGCCCGCCGCCGCAGTGAGGGCAAACACGACGTTGAACGCGATGTTCGCGGTGCGGGCATCGATCGCGCGATCTCGGTACTTGGACGCGGTGCGGTCGAGATCGAACGACACGATCTCGGCGTTCATCTGGCTCCGCGCGTTGATGTAGAACGGCACGGTGATCACGCTGCCGATCACCAGCGCGGCCTCCGCGGCGAGGAAGAACGTACCGAGCGCAGTCTGTCCGTTCTGGAACTGGCCTACGCCGAAGGGCAAGCTGGCGATGATCCTCGAGTGCTTGACGGTGACCTCGCGCTGACCGGCCATGCGCTCGAGCGTGGCCAGGCGCGTTTGCTGCAGGGAGCGCTCTTCCTCGGCGCGGCGCCGCTGCTCGGCGGCGGCGCGCGCTTCTGCGGCCGCCTTGGCGGCGAGGCGATCTCGCATCTGGGCGCGCGTGTCGATGAACACTTCGAGGGTGTGGCTGGGGAAGGTGAGGGGATCGGGATCGAACTGCGCGTCGTCGAGCAGGAGCTTCTCGAACAGCGGCGTGGCCGCGCCCTCGCGGTGCTGTTCTACCAACGCGGCGCCGAGGAACATGCGCGCCTGGGAGATGTTGCCGGGATCACGCAGCAGGTTGGTGCCTTCGAGCAGGTGCCGCAGCCGCGTCTCCACGTCGCGGTAGTTCTTGGTGACGAAGGCGGCGCGCGCCTTGTCGATCTCGGCTTGCTCGCTGAGCGCGAACGCGGGCGTGGCGAGGAGAAAGCCCGCGAGCGCGATCCGGCACAGAACACGACGAGCCATCGGACCCAGCAGCATACCGAACCCGTACGAAACGCGGCCAGAATCTCTACGGAGGATTCCCGGAGACCGCCGTGCTCGGCATGAACGCAGCGGTGGCGGACTTTCCGGGAACGAGCCACACCTGGCGTACGGAGCCCGTTTCGAGCTCCTCGACGGTGGCGCGCTCGTTGCCGGCTTTGAGCGCCACGGACACGGTCTGGCCGCTGCGGATGCTGCCGAGCTCGGGATGATTGCCGAGCCGGTACGAGTTCTTCGGATCGCCGGAGACCTGCAGCACCGCGGCTTTGATCTTCATGGCCACGGCGATCTGCGCGTCCCGTTCGCCCGCAGCCACCTTCTGGCTCTGCACGTCGCACATGTCTTTCACGCACGAGAAGCGCAGATCGTGCTCGTCGCCATCGACCGGCAGCTTGGTGCCGGGAGCGACGTCCACGGCGCCCGCGCCGTCAATCGATACCTTGACGCCTTGGGCTGGAGAGATGGTGCCGAACACCAGCTGCCGGCGCACCACCCGCGGCGGCAGGTGGCTCGGCGGCGTCGGCGCCACGAAACGAGTGCTGGCCAATGGGGCCTCGGCCGCGACGTCGTGCCGTTCGGCGGTGATGCGCGGTGTGGACCCGAGCCGGAACTTGCCGCCTGACTGGCCGAGGTAGCGCGTGGCGCCGTAGGCCGCGAGCCCGAGCAACAGGACGGTGGCGGCGGGCGGCGCGCTCTTTTTCACGAACGCGCCGCGTGCCTGGCCTCGGCGCAACCGCGTGACGGTTCGCAGCAGCTCGGCGTTGTGGGGTTCGAGGGCAAGCGCACGGTTGTAGTCTGCAGCGGCCATCAGCACCGAGCCGCCGTGTTCGAGCTCCGCGCGCCCCAGCTCGACGAGGCGTTCGAGCAAAAACTTCCGATGCTGCGCTTCGAAGGCCTCAGGGTCGTCGAAGTAGGCTTCGAGAATCACCTTCGAGCTGCCTCCGAACCCGTGCACGCTGGACGACGCGACGCCGAGTCGGTCCAGCTCGGCAGACAGCAGATCGCGGAAGGCCGCTGCGGTCTGCATGCGATCCTTCGGGTTCTGCGCCAGGGCTTGCGTAACCAGATCGCCGAAGCGCTTGCCGGCGGTGGGTTCGGCGGTCTCGACCGACTGAAAGCTGCCGTCGAGCACGCGCCGCAGCACCTGCGCGGGGTTGGTGCCGGTGAATGGGAGCTCGCCGGCCAGGCATTCGTAGAAGAGTACGCCCACGGCGTAGACGTCGGCGCGGACGTCGACGTTGTTGCCTTCGATCTGCTCCGGGGCCATGTGCGCGGGGCTGCCGAGCACCTGCCCGGTGGAGGTGATGCCGACGTTGTCGAGCAGCTTGGCGATCCCGAAATCCATCAGCTTGACGCGGCAGCGATCACCGGGCCCGGTGGGCGCCTCGCTCGCGCCGGGCATCACGTGCTCGATCATCACGTTCTCGGGCTTGATGTCGCGGTGGACCACGCCCTGCGAGTGCGCGTGCACGAGCGCCTGCAGCACCTCGACGGCGAAGGCCGCGGCCACCTCGGCCGGTAGTTTCTTTTGGCGGCGCAGGATGGTGCGCAGGTTGTGGCCACGCACCAGCTCGACGACCAGGTACCGCTCGTGATCGTCCTCCCCGGAGACGTCGTACACCTCGACGATGTTGGCGTGCCGGAGCTTGGCCACGGCCTTGGCCTCGGTGGCGAAACGTGCGCCGATTTCTTCCGAGTCACGGAGATGCGAGTGCAGCACTTTGACCGCGACGTCGCGGTCGAGCCGCGCATCGTGCGCGCGGTACACGGTCGCCATGCCGCCGTGGCCGATCTCTTCCAGAACCTCGTACTTCGCCAGCTGCGGCAGGCGCGGCGAGTACGTGGGCGTGGCAACGGACTCCATGCCCGTCGATGGTATCGCACAATCTGCGTGGATCGAAGGGTCTTAGCCCTTCAGGCCGAGACGCTTCAGCCGACTGCGGAAGGTGCTCTCCGACAGGCCCAAAGCGCGGGCAGCCCGGGATTGGTTGCCCTCGGCGCGCTCGAGGATCTGCACGAGAATTTGCCGCTCGAGCGCGTCGAACGTGGTGCCCCCGGCAGGCAGATCCAGCAGGATCTGGCCCGGCAGGACGTCCGGCAGGAGGCCGCTGCGCGGTGGCTCGGGCGGGCGTCCGCCCCAGGGCGGCGCAATCGACGAGGCGCGGAAGGCCCCTGGCGGCGTGGCCTGGCTGGCCCAGCGCTGCGACGTCGGCGCGTCCGGGACGTGGCCGGTGTAGGCCGCCCGCGCGCCCGACGGGCGATCCGGATAGCGCGGCGCGTTGCAGGACGGAAACGTGGTGTCGAGCATCTCGGGCAGCCCGAGCAGGTCGGCGCCGACCTCGCCGCCGGGGTGATAGATCACCAGGCGCTCCATCACGTTGCCGAGCTCGCGCACGTTGCCGGGCCAGGGATACTCCTCCAGCGAGAGCCACGCCGACTCGGTGACGCGCGGAAGCTTGCGTCCCATGCGAATGGCCGACTGCTCGAGAAACTGCTGGCCGAGTAGCCTGATGTCGTCTTGGCGATCGCGCAGCGGCGGGATGTGCACGGTGGTGACGGCGAGCCGGTAAAACAGATCGAGACGGAACTGCCCGGCTTGCGCCTGCGCGAACAGATCGCGGTTGGTGGCCGCCACCACGCGCACGTTCACGCGGCGCGGCTCGCTGGCGCCCACCGGCCAGAACTCCCGGGTCTCCAGCGCGCGGAGCAAGAGTGCCTGCAGGGCCTGCGGCGCTTCGCCGATCTCGTCCAGAAAAAGAGTGCCGCCGTCGGCAAGCTCGAACAGGCCGCGCCGTTCTTTCTGTGCGCCGGTGAAGGCGCCTTTGACGTGGCCGAACAGCTCGCTGGTCATGAGCTCGGGGGGCAGCGCTGCGAGGTTCTGCGCGACGAAGCGCTTTTGCGAGCGCGGGCTCTCGTCGTGGATGGTGCGCGCCACGAGCTCCTTGCCGACGCCGGTCTCGCCGGTGACCAGCACGGACACGTCTGCGTCGGCCACGGCGGTGATTTGCTGCAGCACCCGCACCATCGACGGCGACGTGGTGAGGATACGCGGCTGCAAACCGAGCCGGGCCGACGGCGCTTCGTCTCCTTCTGGCTTGCTGCTGAGCGGCGCGGGGTTGGCGCGGCTCCACTCGACCGCGCGCTCTACGGCGAGGCGGATCTCTTCGAAGCCCCATGGCGCGCGCACCACCAAGTACGGCGTCAGGCGCTCCATCCAGAGCGTGAGCATGCCGCGATCGTCCTCGTCGACGAGCAGAATGCGCGGCACATGCGGCAGGAGCTCGGGCAAGCCGCCAGAGCCCAAGGCGCGTCCGCCGCCGACCACCACGTCACACGAGAGGTCGGCAGTCAGAGCCCCCGGCGCCATGTCGCGGATGGCGAAGGCGTGGGCTAGGGCTTCGCGGAATGCACTTCGCGCCTCGGCGGATTCGTCGACGTAAAGAATCCGGGACAGCCTCCGCAACCGCGCAGCGGATGCACCTTCGAATGGGTCAGCCACTGCCCTTTCCATCCGCGATTCCGTGTCGCCGCAAGTAGCCGCGCACGTGCGCGCGTTCCATGGCGGCGCGCCGCCCGATCTCGCTCACGTTGCCGCTGCATTCCGCATACAACGCCGTGAAGTACTCGCGCTCGAAACGCGCCAGGATGTCGCGCTTGGCGTCCTGGAAGGTGCGGCCGCGCGTGGGCGTGGTTTCCGCGGCCTGGACCATGGGCGCGATGTGCGCGGCGAGATCCAGCGGACCTTCCTTGGTGAAGGCCATGGCCACGGCGATGACGTTGCGCAATTCACGCACGTTGCCGGGCCAGTCGTGGCGCATGAGGCGCTCGAGCGATTCGCTGGTAACGCGCTCGTAGGCAGACGCGTCGTCGAAATCGAGCATGATCTTGCGGGCGAGCGCCGGGATGTCTTCGAGGCGATCGCGCAGCGGCGGCAGCTCGACGCGGATCTGCGCGACGCGGAAGTACAAGTCGCTCCGGAACGTGCCGGCGTTGACCTCGCGCACGAGATCGCGGCGCGTGGCAGCGAGCACGCGCACGTTGACCGGGCGGTACGTGTTGGAGCCGACCGGCTTGATGCGCTGCTCGGCCAAGGCGCGCAGCAGCTTGGGCTGCACGTCGACGGGGAGCTCGCCGAGCTCGTCGAGGAAGATGGTGCCGCCGTCGGCTTCGACGAAGGGCGAGACGCGCTTGTCGACCGCGCCGGTGAACGAGCCGCGCTCGTGGCCGAACAGCGCGCTCTCCGCGAGCGAGGGCGGAATGGCGCCGCAGTCGACGACGACAAAAGGCTTGTTGGCGCGGGCGCTTTTTTCGTGGATGGCCTGCGCCACCAGCTCCTTGCCGCAGCCGGTTTCGCCGAGGATGAGCACGGTGAGGTCGGTCGGGCCGGCCTTGCGCAAGCGCTCGAACACGCCACGCATCTTCATGCTGGTGCCGACC
>JAYUXI010000720.1:0-2407 GCA_043753085.1 Myxococcales bacterium
TCAGAGAACCGGCAACGGCGTCATCTGTTCCCCGGAAACAGCGCCTGCAGCAGTAGGTCTTCGCCTTCGAGCCCGAGGGCCGTGACCACCTCGATGCCGACCATGCCGACGACGCCGAACGCGAGCCCCGCCCACGAGCGACGGAACTTGAGCACGTGCACCAGCCACCCCAGCGAGCCGATGAGCACGGTCGACAGATCGCGCGTGGCTGGCGCCCAGGCGCGTTCCAGCTGCGCGTCGCTGGCGTTTCGCTCTACGCGCCGCAACGCCCAGATCAAGAGTGGCGTACGCACGAACATCACCGTCAGCGTCTGCACCATCTCGACGTCGGGCGCACGCATCAGAGTGGCCCGTCGACGAGGCCGTGCAGGAACTGGTTGACGTGCGGCTCGGTGCAGCGCAATGCCTCTTCGGTGGGACCGTCGAAGAGCAGCTCGCCGCGGTAAATGATGCCGACGCGATCGGTGGTGGGAAGCAGGCGGTCCAGATCGCTCGAGACCATCAGCACCGTGGCGTTGCGCTCGCGTTGCTCGGCGCGGAGCATGTCGAAAATCTTCTGCGACGTGACTGGATCGAGACCGGCAGCCGGCTCGTCGTAAAGGACGATGGGCGCCTTGGTGACGGTAGCGCGTGCCACGCCGACGCGCTTTTTTTGGCCGCCGGACAGGCTTGAAGGCATGCGCGACTCGAAGCCGGGCAGGTCGACCCGTGCCAGACGCTCGGCGACGCGCTCGGCGATCGCTTTTTCGTCGAGGTCGGTGAGCCGGCGCAAAGGAAACGCGATGTTGTCGTACACGGTGAGGTGGTCGAACAGCGCGTTGTTCTGAAACAGCATGCCGATCTCGATGCGCAGCGCAGCGAGCTCGAGCTCGGTGGCGTTCGGGATGTCGCGCCCGCCGACGTGTACGGTGCCCTGATCCGGCTTGAGCAGACCAGTGACGAGCTTGAGCAGCACGCTCTTGCCGGCGGCGCCGGGTCCGACGAGCCCGTACAAACACCCATGGGGCACCTCGAACGAGACGCCGCGCAGCACCGTGTTGGCCGTGATCCCGCCGCCGCCCGGGGGCTCGGTGCGGAACACCTTCCACACGTCGTGCAGGCGGATGGTGTTCGCGCCGGGCTCGCTCACGCAGGGCGCCCCGGAGCGGCAGCCGCGGCGGCGTTGCGCAGCCGCGACAGCTTGCCGACCAGCGCCAGCACCAGCGCAGCCTGTGCCAGCACCAAGAGGATCAATCCGCCAAAGCCGATCTGCAGGGGCCGCAGAGAGCTCTTCGCCACGGCCAGGGGACCTACGTGCCGGAGGCGCGAATCGGTGGAGTCTGCACGCATGGGCTTGGCCATCTGCACGACCGACACCTGATCGACCGCGAGCCCCGGAACGCCGCCTGCCACCAGGCGCGCGACCGCATCGCTGGCGAGGGGCGGGGTGGCGCCGCGGTGGCCAATGAGCACGCTGGCGGTGGCCTTCTCCGGGGTACCGCTGCGCAACGGATCCGGCTCGGGCACCTGGAGATGAACCCGCGCGCTGAGAATGCCGTCGATGCCGAGCAGGCTGGACTCGAGATCGCCGCCCAAGCCCGCCAGGAACTGCGCGTGCTCGGCCGCGCGGCTGGGCACGAGCGAGCCTTGGCCGATGGCGTCCAGCACGCCTTTGGGCTTTTTGCGCGGGAGCTGCTCGTCGCGCAGCACGCCGAGCGCCGCGCTCGAGTCGTCGCGGGCGACGAGCACGCGGAAGTGACCCTCGGCAGTGGGATCCACCTCTTTGGTAGCGTCGAGGCCGGCGTGCTGCAGCGCCACTGCCACGCCGTTCGCTTCGTCTTCTTCGAGCCCGTAGGCCACGGGCACGGTGCAGCCGGCCAGGCCCAGGAGCGCAAGCAGCGAGGCAGCCCGGACCTGGCCCGCGCGCACGCTGGTACCCCTCCGCGTCGATCCCATGCGCGGTCGACTACCATGAACGCGTCGCGGCCGATTAAGATTGTCTTGGCGCCGGCCTGGGGTTTTGCTACGGGACAGCCGCCGGCCTTCGCGCATCCTGCGCGCGCTCCGTGCCAAGCCTACACCGCCAACCCGCCGCACCCCATCCACCGGTACCAGACTGGCGGCGGGCTCGGAGGAAGCGACCAAGGCAGCGGCCCCCCGTCAAAACGCACGTGGGGTCGTGAGGGAAGGGAACCATCGTGCGCGACGCCGCTCCGCGAAAATCCGCCGCAGCCAAACCGGAGTCCGACGCTTCTGCAGGCCCGCCGAAAACTGGTGACGGCTCGCCGGCTGCAGTCGAGACGGCCGCGCCCCGTACCCGCAGCCGTCGTACGAAGGTTGCCAAGGCCGCTGACGTCGTGGCCGAGGCCAGCGAGCTTGCGCCGCTGCCAAACCCGGTGGCCAAGGCCAGCGAGCTTTCGCCGCTGCC
>JAYUXI010000721.1:0-2406 GCA_043753085.1 Myxococcales bacterium
GCAGCACGGGAAGCAATTTTTCGACCAGACCACGCTCTTCGGGCTCCGCTCGCGCCAGCAGCCGCTCGCGCGCGTCGTCGCCGCCGAACGCTGCGGCATCGACCGTCTCCAGGAGCCGGTGCATCCGGGTGCCTTCTTCGCGCGGGGCCAGCTCGAAAGTCGCCGCGGGTGATCCCGCCGCGGCACGCGCGATGGCGAACGCCGGCCGCTCTTCGGGCAAGGCCAGCACGTGGGCGAGCACATGACGACGCGGGCACAGGACGAAGTCTTGCACCGCCGTGGGCGTAACCCGCAGGCGGAGCGGCGCCGCGAGCACGCCCGAGCGCTGCGCCGCGGCCCAGGCTGCTGGTGGCGTCGCGGCGCGGGCGGGCGCGTGCTCGGGCGCTTCGCGGGTGGGCACCCTCAGGTCGACCAGCCACGCCGCGATGTCGCCCTTGGCCGTGAGCTCGTCGTTTTTTTCTTGCTGGCCACCCACGAACACCAGGTGGCGGGCCGCGCGGGTCGTCGCCACGTACAGCAGCCGGCGGCGTTCGGCGCCTTCGCGGCGCTTGGCGTACGCGGTCACGTCCTCCCACGACGGCGCGGGCAACAGGCCATCGCTGCGATCCCGGAGTCGGAGCGAGAGACGGCCATCCTCGGTGCGCGCGGCAAAGGCGCTTGGCCCCGCCGGCGCCGGCCACTCGATGCGGGGTACGAAGACGATCGGGAACGCGAGACCCTTGCTGGCGTGGATGGTGAGGATGCGCACCGCGTCGTCGTCGTCGCGGAAGGTCGCCGCCTGGCTCTCGCGCTTGTCGGCGTCCCGAAATGTCACGCGGAGAAACCGCGCCAGGGCGTCTGGCGAGCGGAAGCGCCGCGCGATGGCGAGCAGCTTGGCCACGTTGGCGAGTCGCAGCTCGCCCCCGGACAGTCCCGCCCAGACCGGGCGCACGTCGAGCTGATCGAGCGCCAAGGCGAGCAGCTCCTCGGGCGGGGTGCGTGCGGCCAGCTCACGCAGGCGCAGCACGATGGCCTGCAGGTCGGCGACGCGCTCGCGGTCGGCTGGATCCGTGACGACGCTCGGATCCCAGCTGCGCACGCGCCCCAGCGGATGCGCGCGCGCGAGCTCGAGCAGGCTCTGGTCCAGAAGGCTGGCCGCAGGCCCGCGCAGTACCTCTGCGGCGGCCAAGGGCGACTCGTCGAGCGCGAGTAGCTCGAGAATGGCGCGCACGTCCCCAACTTCTTGCGTCCGGTAAAACCGCGTGCCGCCCACGACCACGGGGATGCCGTACGCCGCGAGCACGGCGGCGCAGGTGTCGACCGTGGCGTTGGTGCGCGCCAGGATGGCAAAGTCCCGGTAGTGCAGGGTGCCGCGCTCGTCGTGCATCCAGCCGGCGATCTCGCGGGCGATGGCATCGGCCTGGGTCTCGTCGTCCTTGCCCGCGCGAACGAGCCAGCCGACCGGATCACGGGTACTGGTCACGTCTTGCACCACGCAGGCGGCCGGCACCTGCAGATCCTCGACGGCGGCGGCGTAGTCGATCTCGAACGACGCCTGCGGTTTCGAATGCGGCAGCAGACTTCGGGCCGCCAGCGCGTTGACGAATGCGAGCACGGCCGGCACGCTGCGGTAATTTTCCCGCAGCGCCTCGAAGCGGGCGGCCGCCGCAGGCTCGGCGACGGGCAACGGAAGGTTCAGAGCGACGGCGGCGCGACTGCCGGCGAGCGCCACGGCCACCTCGCCGAACACCGAGACGTCGGCGCCACGGAACCCGTAGATGGCCTGCTTGCGATCGCCCACGATAGCCAGACCGCGGCGCCGCACGAACGCAAGGCCCACGGTTTCCCCGGGCTCGCGGTGATGGCGCGGGTCTTCCCAGAACAGCGCCAGCAGCTCGCGCTGCAGCGGCGACGTGTCCTGGAACTCGTCCACCAGCAGCACGTCGAACTGGGCGCCGAACGCGCGGGCGAACGCCACGTCGCGCTGTAGGAGCTCCTTGGAGAGCCGCAGCACGTCACCGAAGCCGATTCGTCCGGTGCGCCGGATGCGCGCTCGCCGCTCGGCGTGGACCTCCACGAGAAAAGCGGCAAAGGCACGCGCCATCGGCTCGAAGCGCGCCGCGCTTTGCCACGTGTCGCCCCACGCGGACCAGGTGTCCTTGAGGACCTTGAACCTCTTCAAGGCGTCGCCCTTGCCGCCGGCGCCGATCGCGCGGAGCGCATC
This sequence comes from Myxococcales bacterium, assembly GCA_043753085.1. Taxonomy (GTDB): domain Bacteria; phylum Myxococcota_A; class Polyangia; order Polyangiales; family Polyangiaceae; genus JAYUXI01. The sequence goes on from JAYUXI010000721.1 coordinate 2,204, forward strand.
CAGCGCGCGCGCGATGCGCCCCGCATCGCCGCTCCGCCAGGCCGCGTCCAGCTCTTGGGCGGCCGGCGCCAGCTTCGACTGCGCGAGCGTTTCCTGGTTCCGTGCAAACTCCACGAGGGTGTCGACGCGCGCGCGGATGGCGCTCTCGTCGGCGGCTGGTTGCAGCGAAGCGACGTCGCGGTCGGCTTCTTCGACGTCGCGCA
>JAYUXI010000722.1:0-14033 GCA_043753085.1 Myxococcales bacterium
TGGCCGCACTCGACGTGGCCGGCGCTGCGCCCCAGGTCTCCCGCCTGGTACGGCCCGGCGGCCGCGTGCTCGTGCTCGGCGCCGGGGGCAAGAGCGGCCTGCTCGCCTGCTACGCCGCCCGCCGAGCTGGCGCTGCGCGCATCGTCGCGGTCGAATCGCACGCGCCCTACGCCGAGGATCTGCAACGCCTCGGCGTCTGCGACGTGGTGATCTCGGCCGACGCGCGCGAGGCGCTGGCGATCCGGCGGCTCGGCCTCGAAGCCAACGATGGCTACGAGTTCGACCTCGCCATCTCCTGCGTCAACGTCGAGGCCACCGAGATGGCGGCGATCCTGCCGCTGCGCGATCGCGGCGTGGCCTACTTCTTCGCCATGTCGACCAGCTTCTCACGCGCCGCGCTCGGCGCCGAAGGCGTCGGCAAGGACGTCGACCTCATGATCGGCAACGGCTTCGCGCAAGGCCACGCCGATCTCACGCTGGACCTCTTGCGCGGCGAGCCACAGCTGCGCGCACTCTTCGAAACGCGCTACGGAGGAACGTCATGAACACGCGCCCGATCGCCGAGGTGGCCCAGGGGCTGGGGCTCGGCCCCGACGAGTTCGAACCGTACGGTGCCGGCAAGGCCAAGCTGTCGCTTTCCGTGGCCGATACGCCGCGCAAAAAGGGTCGGCTGATCCTCGTGTCCGCGATCAACCCCACGCCGGCTGGCGAGGGCAAGACCACCACCTGCATCGGCCTGGCCATGGGCATGCGCCGCCGCGGTCACGACGCGGTGCTGGCTCTGCGCGAGCCGTCGCTCGGGCCGGTGTTCGGCGTGAAGGGCGGCGGAACCGGCGGCGGCAAGGCTTCACTGGTTCCGGCCGACGACATCAACTTGCACTTTACAGGTGATCTGCACGCCATCACCAGCGCCCACAACCTGCTGTCGGCCCTGATCGACAACGCGCTGCACTTCGGCACCCCCGTACACGGCGAGCCGATGGATGGCCGGCGCATCACCTGGGGCCGCGCGCTCGACATGAACGATCGAGCCCTGCGCCGCGTGGTGGTCGGGCTCGGCGGGGCGGCGCACGGCGTGCCGCGCGAAGAGCGCTTCGACATCACCGCTGCCAGCGAGATCATGGCGATCGTGGCGCTGGCCTCCGGCTACGACGACCTCGAAGCGCGGCTGGCGCGCATCGTGGTCGGGCAGCACAAGTCGGGTGTGTCGATCCGCGCTGGCGACCTTGGTGCGGCGGGTGCCATGACCGCGCTGTTGCGCGACGCCCTGCGCCCGAACCTGGTCCAGACCGAAGAAGGCGGGCCGGCCGTGGTGCACGCGGGTCCCTTCGCGAACATCGCGCACGGCTGCAACAGCGTGCTCGCCACCAAGATGGCGATGAACCTGGGCGACTACGCCATCACCGAGGCCGGCTTCGGCTTCGATCTGGGCGGCGAGAAGTTCCTCGACATCAAATGCCGCCAGCTCGGCGTGTGGCCGCGCGTGCTCGTGCTGGTGGCCACGCTGCGGGCGCTCAAAATGCACGGCGGCGTGCCGGTGAAGGAAGCGTCCGCGCCCAATCCCGAGGCTCTCGAACGGGGTCTCGACCACCTGGCAAAGCACCTGGAAAACGCGGCGCAGTTCAAGCTGCCGGTGGTGGTGGCGGTCAATGCCTTCCCCGACGACACCGACGCGGAGATGGCGCGCGTCGAAGCGGCGGCCGCGAAGCTGGGGGCGCGCGTGGCGCGCTGCACGGGGTTCGCGCGCGGCGGCGAAGGTGCGTTGGAGCTCGCCGACCTGGTGGCAGCACTTGCGCAGGAGAGCGATGCGGCGCCGCCCACGCCGCAGTGTCTGTATCCGCTCGACGCTGCACCCGAAGAGAAGATCCGCACCATCGCGAAAAAGGTGTATGGCGCACGCGACGTGGTGTTCACGAAGGAGGCCGAGCGCGATCTGGCGCGCGCCGTGGAGCTCGGCTTCGGCCAAATGCCGGTGTGCATGGCCAAAACCCAGCTGTCGCTGTCGGACGATCCGAAAAAGCCGGGCCGTCCGCGCGACTTCGACGTCACCGTCCGCGAGGTACGCATCGCGGCGGGGGCGGGGTTCTTGGTGGCGATTACGGGCGACATGATGACGATGCCGGGGCTGCCCCGGGTTCCAGCCGCGCTCGCCATCAAGCTGCTGCCAGATGGCCGTATCAAGGGCCTGATGCAGAACGAATGAGCAGAGCCACGCGCGGGTAGCACTGTCGTTCTTGGTTCTTGGCAAGCAGCACCGAGCTACTCCGCCGGGAGACTGACTCCGCTGCTCGGCGGAGCCGCAAAGTTCTCGCCGCTGGTCTCTCCGGCCACGGGCTCGAAGGTGGGCAGCAGGATGGTGAACATCGTGCCCGCGTCGGGCCGCGAGCGCACGTCGATGCGGCCGCCTGCGTCTTGGACGATGCGCTGCGTGATGGCGAGGCCCAGGCCCGTACCTTGCTGTTTCGTGGTGAAGAACGGCACGAACAAGTTGGTCATGACCTTGGCCGAGATGCCCGCGCCGTTGTCCTGCACGGACAACTCGACGTAGGTTTTGGCCTTGCGCCCGTAGGCGCCGACCTGCTGTCTCAGCGCCGTGCCCAGGGTGACTTTGCCCTCGCTGCCGACCGCGTGCATCGCGTTCTGCACGAGATTCAGCACGATTTGACGTAGCTGCTCGGCGTCGATGCGAGCGTACGGCAACTCCTTGGCCAGGTTCAGCGTCAGCGTGACGCCGGCGGCTTCTTCCGCGTTGGATGCAATCTGCACGGTTCTGCGCACCACGGCGTTCACGTCCGCGGGGCCCGGGCTGCCCCCTTGCGGTCTGGCGTAATCGAGGAAGCTACCGACAACACGATTGAGGCGGTTGGTCTCTTCGAGAATGATGCCGAGGAACTCTTCCGACTCGGTCTTGGGTCCTGGCGGCGCCAGCTCTTCGAGCAGCTGAGCGGCGCCTTTGATCGCGCCCAATGGGTTTTTGATCTCGTGCGCCAGACCGGCGGCCATGGCGCCGAGCGCGGCGAGGCGATCACGTTCCTTCAGCTGCGTGTAGAGGCGAGTGTTGCCGATGGCCACGCCGATCTGCACGGCGAGCACCTCGAAAGCGGCGACTTCCTCCGGCGAGAAAGCGTCGCGAATGCGCTCGTCCGTGACCACCAGAAACCCAGCGAGCTCGCGCTCCTGGGTCTGCGGTGGGTCGGTGCGGGCGCCCAGCACGCGTTGCTCGGCTTCGGCGGCGGGTGGCTCGACCCGCAACGCAAGGAGCACGCTGCTGGCATGCGGCCCGAGCGTTTGCGCGGCGGTGACCAACGGCGCGGTGGCGTCCGTGGGCGTCCGCACCAGCTCCTCGAGCAAGAGCGAGCCCTCGAGCCGTTCCAACAGCGGCCGCAGCGCCAGCTCCTCGACGCGGGACTTTGCTTCGACGCCGAACGAGCCAGTGAGCTCGAAGCCCTCGGGATCGCGCAGATACAGGGCAGCGCTGGTGACGCGGCGCGAGCGCTCGAGGCCGCCGGCCACGAGCTGGCCGATCTCGTCGAGCTCGATGCTGTGCGCGAGCCGGCGCCGTACGTCGGACAAGATGGTCTCGAGATCGTACCGCTCGCGGAAGAAGAACTGGTGCATCCGGCGCTCGAACTCATTGCGCAGCGGGTCGACCAGCACGAGAAACAGGATCGTGGCGATGACGGCGTTCAGGTACATCTCGCCGAAACGACCGATGTAGGTGATGAAGCCATAAAAAATGCCCGCCAGCGAGAACGCGAGCGCGGTGGAGACGAGCATCTTGCCGACCAGCTCGTACAGCGCGGCGAGCCGCACCTTTTGCATGGATTCGGCGAGGACATAGAGAAAGACCGTGGCGAGCACCGCGCCGATCGGTGGAAAGTACACGCCGAGGTACGAGAGAAAGTCGGCCAAGGTGAACCCGACCGACAGCGCACCGACGTAGACGAGAAAGCGCACGCGCTCTCCCGCCGCGCGCGACCTGCTGGCGCGACCGCGGCGCCACAGGCGCACCAGCGCCGCCGCGAGCAAACCCAGCACGTAGAAGTAGACGAAGCCCAGTGCCAGCGGCGCCGCGTAGTAGGGCGACACCACGAGAATGAGTGCTGGCACGCCGAGCGCAGTAGCCACCTTGGTGAGCGGAGACACCCGTGCCTCGCCTTCGGGCGGCAGGACGGCCTCGAACAGATGCACGGCGAACTGCGGCAGCAATGCAGTGAGGATGGCTGTCGCGTGTTCCCAGATGCGCGCCTGAAACAGTCCGGCGAACGACTGACTGGTGTACCATGCAGCTACACACGACGCGAACGCCGCAAACAGGACGTGCACGCCGCGGCGACCGCGAAGCAGCACCGAGAGCGCGATGGCGAGTGCAATGATGCCGCAGAAGAGCGTGGTGCGCGCGCGTAAGTCTTCCACTAGCTGTCAGGCAGAGAGTCGGTGAGAGAGTCGGTGAGCGCGTCGGTGCAACGCAACGAGCGTCAGCGCCCTTCGCCTTGCCCAGGAGGCGGGGGAGGGGGCGAGGACTCGTCGTCGTCGGCGCTGGCCGAGCTGGCGCTGGTCTCTCGCCACGGAACGGGCTGCGGCTCGGTGCTGACCCAATCGCGCGTGTAGCGGCTGGGCGTCCCGCGCTCCGCGAGGTCCGGAGGCAGGACTTGCGCACTGGGCTCGGTCTCCGCTTCGGCTTCGGGCTCGGCCGTGCCGTCGGCGTCGCGGTCGATCAACGCGTCGACGACGCTCTGCGACGACTCGTCGTCTGCGACGGTGCCGACCGCGCAACCACCAAGCGTCACTGCGGACGCAACGGCGAGAATCGACAAGAGGCTTTGGACGCGGCAAATCATGACGATTCCTCCGATTGGAGTTGGTACTGCTTCACGAGTTGCGAGAGACGCGGACGCTTCATGCTGAGAAGGGCGGCAGCGTGGGTGATGTTACCCCCCGTTTCCTTGAGTGCCAGAAGGATGCAGTCTCTTTCGATCTGCCGCTTCAGGTCGAACAGGGACACCTTGCCGCGGCGCACGTGCGCGTAGGCGGCAACGGTGGCGGAGGAGGGATCTTCCGCGCCTAGAGACGCAGGCAGCGCGATCGAGGACATCGGGCCGTCGTCGTCTTCGTCGAACGCGAGCTGCGAGGAGGGCACTTCGGCGGCGACGAGACCGACGAGGCCGACGTGGCCGGGCTTCGAGCCGGCGTCGAGGCTTGCGGCATCACCGCAGCAATCGAGCGGGTTGGCCGGCGCGAGCGCGGCCAGCGACGCGGGCGACAACGAGCGGCGTTGCGAAGCGAGCTCGGCGAAGCATTCGTGGTTGGTGACCAGATCGCTGCTGGCGATGACGTTGACCTCGGCGAAGAGCACCAGTGACCGCAGCACGTTTTCGAGCTCGCGGACGTTTCCAGGCCACTTGTGGCGCGCCATGAGCTCGAGCGCGTCTCGTGAGAGGGTGTGGACTGGCTCGCCGCGCTCCAGCGCGACGCGCTCGAGCAGGTGACGCGCGAGCTCCGGCAGGTCGCCCAGACGATTGCGCAGCGCAGGCACTTCGAGCACGACGCCGCAAAGGCGGTAGTAGAGATCTTCACGGAACTCGCCGCGCTCGACCATGGCGATCAGGTTGCGGTGGGTGGCGCACACCACGCGGACGTTGGCCTGGATCGACGTGGTGCCGCCGACCCGCTCGAACGTACGCTCTTGCAGAACACGGAGCAGCGCCACCTGCGTGCGTGGCGAGATGTCGCCGATCTCGTCCAGAAAAAGGGTGCCGCCCTCCGCGAGCTCGAAGCGACCGCGCCGCCGCGCCGCCGCGCCGGTGAACGAGCCTTTCTCGTGGCCAAACAGCTCGCTGAGCAGCAGGGTCTCCACGAGGGCCGAGCAGTTGACCGTGACCAGTGGGCCGCTCGCGCGATCGCTCTGCGCGTGCAGGGCGGCTGCAACGAGCTCCTTGCCTGTGCCGCTCTCGCCGCGGACGAGGACGGTGGCGGTGGACTTGGCGACCTTGCGGATGGATGCGAGGAGCGCGCTGATCTGCGGGGCTTCGCCGCAGAGCGCGCGGGCCATGCCAGGCTGAGCCTGGTGGCGGATCCGGCTGCCCGGCATGCTGGGGGCGGGCGCGGCGGCAGGGCTGTCGAGCGAGCCGAGCAGGCGCTGCACCGCGGTGTTCTCGCGCTTGGCGAGGTAAGAACCGCGCGTTTCGCCCTGCAAGGTTTCGGCGACGCGATCCCGGACCATGGCGGCGCGCAAGGCCGATTCGCGGGCGAGGCCCTCTTGGCCTCGATCCCGGTAGCCCAGAGCAACCAGCGTGAGCCCTTCGATCAACAGCTCTTCGTCGCCCGCTTCGCGCAACGGCTGGAGACACGACTCGGCTAGATCCAGCGCGTCGTCGCGGCCCTCGGCGCGGGCGAGCGCGGCGCGGAGCACGGAAATCTCGGCGATGCCGGCTTCACTCGGGGTGGCGTCCGCCGCGGCGCACTCGACCTCGATGAGATGCTCGGCGGTCTGCACGTCTCCGTCTTCGAGGGCGATTCGCGCGAGGGTGCGCAGGGCGAGGTGGGCGCGGTGGCGCTCGCCGACGCGGTTGGCTTCGACCAGGCCGTGGGTGGCCAAGCGGCGCGCCGTGCTCGTGTCGCCACGGCGGAGGTACAGTGTGGCCTCGGTGATGTCGAGCCAGGTGGACACGGAAGGAAGCTCGCTGGTGCCCGCACCGCGGCGCGCGAACGCGATGACGTGCGCGGCTTGGTCGAGCAGGCCGAGGCGAATGCGCATCTCGGCGAGGTTGGTGCTGACCATGGCGCGGAGCGCGGGCAGGCGTGCTTGCAGGCGCTGCAGGGTCCTGGCGGCGCGCTCCCACAGCTCGAGAGCGCGGCCGTATTCGTGTTTGCGCACGGCAGCGACGGCGAGATTCGGCAGCGCGTAAGCAGCGGCCAGCTCATCTTGGCGGGAATCGGCGGCGGCGAGGACGCGGACGAACTGGCGGTCCGCGTCGTCGATGCGGCCGCGCGACAACAGCGCGATGCCGCGGTTCAGATCGGCGCGCATCTCGGCGGTGCCGAGGCCGTGATTCGCGGCGAGCAACGCGTCTTCGGCGAAGTGACGGTCGGCCTCTGCCCACTCGCTGCGGGCGAGCAAGATCTTGCCGGTGACGTTGCTGGCGCGCAGCTGCAGCTCGAGCGACGCCCGTGGGCTGGTGCGCACCGCGTCGGCCTCGGCGCGGGCCAAGGCGTGATCGCCGCGGGCGCAGGCGAGCTCGGCGAGCTCGGCGGCGATGGCGGGACCGAGGTGCCCGTCGTCTTGCGTGCGGGCCTCGTCGAGTGCGATCTTGGCCGCGACCATGTCTCCGGTGGCGTAGAGCGCGCGGCCCTGCAGCAGCGCGCGCTGGGCCCGATCGGCGCATTGATCCGGGGTGACGCTGCGCAGCCAGTGCAGGGCGAAGGCGCTCTCCGACAGCTCGAGGGCGCGGGCGACTGCTTCGAGCACGAACGCCGCCCGCCCGGGTTCCGGGACGGCGGCCAGGTTCGTGTCGATCACGGCAAGGACCTCGCGCCGGGCGGCGGGATCGTGCGCGGCCGAGAGGGCAGACTGGAACGCGGCCAGGGCCGCCGCGGCGTTGCCGTGCTGCAGGTGCAGGCAAGCGGCGCGCGTGAGAGCCCAGGAATCGGCCGGGAAGATGTGCTGCAGTAGGTCGGCCGCGCGGCGGCTCGCCTCGGCGTCGGGGGTGCTCGGGCTCGAGAAAAACAGCCCGCTTTCGTCTTCCCGGACGCCGTGGGCGAGGCATTCGCTCGCGGTGTCCTGGCCGAGGTACTGCTCCACCACCGCGCGTGGAAGCGGGCGGCCAACGGCAGCGAGGGTGGCGAGCGCACCGGCGGCGCATTGGTGGTGATCGCCCAGGCTGGCGGCGCGTGCAACATGCACGGTTCGGGCGAGCCACGAATCGAGCGACGCGAGGTCGGCGGGGGCGCTGGCCTCGAGCTCGGCGCACATGCCGTCGAGCCAGAGCGCGCGGCCTTCGGGCGTGAGGGTTTCCTGGAGCGCGATGGTTTCGGCGGAGCGGCACTCGTGGGTTCCGGAGACGACGACGAGATCGGCCTCCAACTCGTCGAGCACGGTGGCGTCCCATGAATCGCGGTCGATGCCGGACAGCAAAACGACGCAGTGACGATGTGCATCGAGCGCGCGCAGCACGCTGCGCGCGTCGGTCGCGGGGCCAAGGCCGTTGCGTTCGAGCAGATCGGCGAACGCTGGGCGGGCTGGGGTGCGCTCGCCGTAAAGTACCGGCCGGCCTTGCGCGCGGAGGCGCCGTGCGAGGTGCTGCAGCGCTGCGCGAGCGACGTGTGGGGCAGCGGCCAGCCGGTGCAGTCCCGAGGCGGAGGCGTTGGTACACAACGCGTCCAGCAGGACGAAACCCGAGCGATTGGCAGTGCGCGAGAACCTCGGGTCGCCGTTTTCTGCGGCTCCGGCCAGTCCGATTCGGTGCGCCTGCGCCATCGGAACCTACACTAGCCCCGGGACTGCCGTCGTGCCACCGGTTCCACGGACCATTCCGCGACCAGCTCGCGGAGCGCGACGAAGGCCTCTTCCGGCGCATCGCCGAGGGTTTCGGCCAGCGGAAGCTGGGCTGCCGTGGCGGCTCGGTACAGCGGCTGCGCGCGCGGACAGCGGTTGGCGAGCATCTCGTCGTGTTTGCGCACGCCGGCCGCGTCGCCGCGGCGCACCGGCCCGGTGAGGGCGGCGGGCAAGCCGAGCGCCTCGACATTGTCGCCGACGCTGCGCAGCAGGGGCCCGAGCAGCGCGGGGGCAACGTCGCGCGGCACGCCAGCCCGAACCAGGATCTCAGCTGCGAGAGCAGCAAGAGCCACGGCCCCGTTGGCGGCCAGGCCCGCTGCGGCGTGATAACCGACCGGGTCGAAGCCTTCGCCGAAGGTGCGGGGGATCATGCCGAGGGCCTTGGCGAGGGTGCGCCCAACGCGCTCGGCCGCGGGATCGCCGGCCACGTGCACGTGGCCGCGCGCGAGGCCGGGTGGCTTCTGCGGCGAGGCGAACGAGATCATCGGATGAAACTGAGCGACGCCGCGCACGACCGGGCGCAAGGCCGCCAGCACGTCGGCGGACTTCGATCCGGCCGCGTGGAACACGACGGCGCGCTCGGGCAGCGTGTGCTCGCGCGCCGCTCGTTCGCAGATTCCGGCCAGCTCGCCGTCGCGCGCGGCGAGCAACACGGCGTCGCAGTCTACCGGGCGGCTCGGCCAGCCCTTGCGAGCAGAGCGAGCGGTGACGGTGTGACCGGCCTTTTTCCAGGCCGCGGCCAGCGCCTTGCCGACCTTGCCCTGGCCGAACACGAAGATCTTCATGCCGCTCCGTATAAGGCATGTGCCTGCAGGTATTCGAGCACGCTGGCGGGCACGCAGGCGGCGACCTCGGGCCAGGCTTGGCGCGCCACGGCGTCGCGCACCACCGTGCTCGACAGCTGCGGCAGGTGCGGCACCGGCGCGTCGGGGTGGTCGACGCCGACGCGGCCGAGCACGTAGGGCGGCGCCAGCCGTTCGATGCGGTCCCATGCGAACCACTGGTCTTTCTCGGGCAAGATGTCTGCGCCGACGAGCAGGCGCAGGGCCTGGTCCGGGCGGCGGCGCCGCAGTTCTTCGAGGGTGCGCACGGTACGGCTCTCGCCGCCCAGCTCTTCTTCGATGCGCGATACGGCGACGCCTGGAATCCAGCTCATGGCGGCCTCGGCCATGGCTACGCGGTCGGCGTAGGGAGCAAGCTCTTTCGAGAGTGGGTGCTGGAAGGTGGGGATCACCAGCGCCCCTTCGAACTCGTGCCCGGCTTGTGCGCGGGCCAGGCACAAGGCCAGCACGTGCGCGAGGTGGGGAGGATTGAAGCTACCGCCGTACACGAACAATGCCATCGAATCGGGAGGCTAGTATGGTGCCGGGCATGGCCAAGCGACTTCGTCGCGCGCAGCTCGAAAACCCCGTGCAGTTCACCTTCGATGGCGAGCCGTACGTAGGTTCCGACGGCGACTCGCTGGCCGTCGCCCTGTGGGCCGCGGGACTGCGCAGCCTGACGCGCAGCCCGAAGTACCACCGGCCGCGCGGCCCGTTCTGCTTCACCGGCCAGTGCGAGGGATGCCTGGTACGAGTGCAGGGTACACCGAACACGATGGCGTGTCGGGTGCGGCTGTCGGAGGGCCTGGAAGCCTCGGCGCAAAACTACCTGGGCTCGCCTCGGTTCGACCTGCTGCGGGCCGCCGACTGGATGTTCCCGTCGGGGCTCAACCACCATGAGTTCATGGCCGGCGTGCCCGTGGCCGAAGACGTGATGAAGGCGATGGCCCGGCGCATCGCCGGACTCGGCATCCTTCCCGATGGCGCGCCGCCGGCGAAGCCCGCTCGCCGCGAAGAAGTCGCCGTGCTGGTGGTCGGCGGCGGCATCGCCGGAAGCGCGGTGGCGCAGGAGCTACCGGGCGCCACGGTCGTCGACCTCGCCTCGGAGGCCGCGGGCCGCATCGCCCTCGGCGTGTTCGGTGCCGCCCACGGCGCGACCGAGGTGCTGGTGGTCGGCCCGGACGAAACCGTGCTGTATGCGCCGCGCGCCCTGGTGCTGGCCCCAGGTGCGCACGAGGGGCTGCCCGTGTTCGAGAACAACGACCTCCCGGGGATCGTGTCGCTGCGCGGCGCGCTGGCGCTGGCGTTGCGGAGCGTCGACGCCGGGCACGCGCCGCTGGTCGTCGAGCTGCCCGGCGGCACGGGCCTCGGTCGCGGCTTCGCCACCGAGCGCGGGTACCGGCACGTGCGGGGGGCGAAGATCACGGCAGCTTCGGGCGGAAGCGCGGTCGAGAGAGTCGTGATCGACGGCACCCGGTACGAAACCGACGCGCTGGTGATCGACGGGCCGCGCTCGCCGTCGTTCGAGCTGGCGGTTCAGGCCGGCGCCAACGCAGAGCCCGCGGCGTTCGGCTTCCGCGTGCGCGTCGACGAGAACGGGCGTGCGGCGGAGGGCGTGTGGGCATGCGGCGAGGCCACCGGCATCGCCTTCGGCGTCGGCCAAGCCGCCGCCGACACGCGCGCCGCCATCGTGGCGCAAGCGCGTCGGGTGGCGGCTGGCGTCGGCCGCGGTGCGTAAAAGCCTACGCGAGCCGAGCTCTGCAAGGAGGCGATACCGAAGTCACGGCGCGGCCGTGCAGAAATTGACGGCCCCCTGCAACCGAGCTGAAAATCCAGGATGGTCAAAACGGCACGTGTGTTGCATAAGGCCGTGCACAGGAGAAGTGCATACATGTACGAGAAAAAGAGGGCTCACTACGTGAGCTGGAAACAAGCAAGCGAGAAGCTGCTCGGCGCACGCGTGAGCGGGATCCCCTCCGCCGTGCTGCTGATTGCGCTGTCGCAAGGCGTGGGCTGCGTCTCGCGCGATCCGGTCGATCGCACGCAGAGCAACATCACCGACAAGCACCTTCTTCTCGGCGCCGACCTCGCGAGCTTCGCGGACGACCCCGAGTTCCGGATGAAGAGCTTCAACATCGACCAGGCGGCCAACGCGGAGAACTTCGCGGGCACCATCGGCGGCGCCAGCGCGGTCGAGCGCTTGCGCTGGGAAGTGACGGAAGACTGGCTGTTCGCCCGCCGCGCGTACCAGGAGACCCCCGGCGCGGACAAGAAAGCCCTGCCGCGTTCGCTGGTCAACGGCCAGTTGCAGTTCACCACCCCGGCCGACGGCACCATCATCGCTGCCTACCGGATCGAGAGCCACTTCGACGTGCGTGCCGACTACAACGCGCAGACCGGTGAACAGAGCAACGTCACGGTCGAGAACTCGACCGACCGGGTGTGGAACGCGCGTGAGTTCATGCGCGTCGACTGGTCCGAAAACCTCGCCATGAGCACCGCGGGCGACACCAGCTGGGTGTTCGGCGGGGCCGCCATCGCCACGCCCATCAAGTACGCCCCGACCGAAGTCGGCGATCCAAACGCTCCGTACTTCAAGGAGACCGACAAGGGCTACTTCGACATCACCAACAAGTACCAGCTGATGGTGCAGAGCGATCCGATGTTCGGCGTCCCCGAATGCGTGATCGTCGGCTACTTCAACGGCACCAGCTCCTTCGACTGCACGCCGCCCGAAGTGACGATGCGCACGTCGTACGAGCGCCTCACCGGCAACGAAGACTTCGAGCCCTTCGAAGAGAGCTTCGCCCAGCGCGACATCATCGGCAACTGGGGCAACGCCGGCAACTCGTTCCAGCGTGACTACGGCGCTCCCCCCGTCACCACGTGGGATCCGCAGTACGGCTACACGGACGCCAAGACCAAGACCTTCTTCGCCCTGCACAACATCTGGGAGAAGAGCCACTGGGACAAGGCTTGCACCTCGAACGAGGACGTTCCGAACGAAGACCCGAACGACGACACCAAGGGTCTCGGCACTGCGGATCAGTGCCAGGGTTTCGCGGGCCCCTCCGGCTCGCAGTGCGACCTCCAGGTGGGCAAGTGCACGATCCCGGTCCGGGCTCGTTCCGTGAAGACCATGGGCTGGTGGATCAACAAGGAAGCGCCGATCGAGTACCTCGACAAGCTCAGCGCGAGCGGTGGTCGTGAGACCGTCGGCCCCATCGAAGAGATGACCGACACCTGGAACCAGCTGTTCCGCGTCTCCGTCGCCTACCGCCGCGAAGTGGAATGCCGCCGCACCGGCGGCGACCGCGACGAGTGTCACGGGCAGTTTTTCGAAGTGGACGAGGGGCGTAACCGCACCCAGATGGTTCGCTTCGGCGCCTGGGGTACCGACGTACCCAAGGATCAAGATGTCGACCAGAAGCGCCCGGTCGTGACCTCGTGTCACTACCCGGTGCGCAACTACGACGAGCCGATGTGCGGCGAGAAGGGCTCGATCAGCCGCCTCGGCGACGTCCGCAAGAACTACATCATCTACTGGCCGTTTGCCTCCCGCGCTCCCTACGGCGGCGTGGCCAGCATCGCCGCCGACCCGCTGACCGGCGAAATGGTGGGAGCCACGGCGACCATCATGGGCCGCTCGGTCACCGCCGCGGCCGCTCAGGTTCGCGACATCATCCAGCTCAACAGCGGCGACGTGCAGCTCGAAGAGCTCATCGAAGGCGCCCAGGCGCTGAAGTTCGCCGACCGCGTCAAGAACGGCAAGATCAACGGCCCCGGCTCGATGCGTGTCGCCAAGACGCCAGCCGAGCTCGACGCGCACCTGAAAAACCTCGACCGCGGCTCGCTGGCGCAGGCATTCGCAGGCAGCGCGCTCACGGGCAAGGCGAGCCCCAACGCCATGATCAACCCGGCCAAAGCCAAGGTCGAGGCGCTGCTCCGGCTCTCGCCCAATGGCCCGGGTCTCGCAACGGGCGACGCCGCCGTCGGAGCGCTCCTGAACCAGGTCGCCCCGACCCAGGGCTACCAGGAGATGCTCGGCAACCGCCCGGTCAACAAGATGCTGGCCCAGCTGCGCCAGAACGGACAAGACGAAGGCGACGCGACGTTCCAGGCGCTGAGCAAGTTCGGCGCGATGGATCCCGAAGCGTCGGGCAAGCTGTACGAGCGCTACATGGCGTTCCTCGGCAGCCGCGGCGTGTGCTTCCACGACTCGCAGATGGCCGCCACCACCGGCAGCGTCTACCTCGCTTCGCTGGCCGGCTACTTCCAGCAGCGCTTCGCCGAAGGCGACGGCAAAGAGAAGGGCGTTGCGATCTACAACGACCTCGTCGGCGAGATCATCAAGGGCATCGGCTTCCACGAAGTCGGGCACGCGATCGGCATGCGCCACAACTTCAGCAGCTCGTGGGACGCCCTCAACTACGCGCCGCAATACTGGCAGCTGCGTACCGCGGAAGGCGCCGAGACCGCCGAGTGCAAAGCTGACGGCGCTGCGTGCATGGGCCCGCGCTACCTCGATCCGCTGAACGACGACGAAGCAGGCATCGCCGGCGAGTCGCGTCCGCAGATCGAGTACTTCGGCAACACCTCCACGATGGAGTACCAGATCGAGCGCTTCGGTGAGACCGTCGGCGCTGGAACGTACGACC
>JAYUXI010000723.1:0-2396 GCA_043753085.1 Myxococcales bacterium
CGGGGGCAGATTTTTGCCGGTAAGTACCAGATCGTCGGACCACTCGGGAAAGGCGGAATGGGTACTGTACACGAAGCGATTCATCTCGCTTCGGGGCAACTTGTCGCGCTCAAGTTGATCACCGGCGTCGAGATCAACGACGAGGTGCTGCTACGCTTCATCCGCGAGGCAGAGTCTGCAGAGCGCATCGATTCGCCGAACGTCGTGCGGATCTACGACCTCGGGTCCGACCTCGACACGGGAATCCCTTACATGGTGATGGAGAAACTGTCCGGTAGCGACATCTCCCACCTGCTTCGTGCGCTCGGCCCGATCCCGCCCAACACCGCCGCCAAGATCGCCGCGCAGGCCTGCGCCGGTCTGGCCCAAGCGCACGATCACGGCATCGTCCACCGCGACATCAAGCCGGGCAACCTGTTCGTCGCCACCAGCGAAAATGCAGACGAGTGTGTGGTGAAGGTGCTCGACTTTGGCATCGCCAAGCTCACCGTGGATGCCTCGCAAGACCGCGAGGAGCTCACCCAGACCGGCAGCGTGCTCGGCTCACCGCACTACATGTCGCCCGAGCAAGCGCAGGGCCTCAAGAACATCGACGCCCGCTCGGACATCTGGTCGCTTGGCGTCGTACTCTACAAGATGCTGTGCGGCAAAGCGCCCCACGCCGACTACGAGTCGCTCGGCCAGATCATCCTGGCGATCTGCTCGCGCCCGGCAGTGCCGGTGCAAAGAATCGCGCCGTGGGTTCCCCCCGAGCTCTCGTCGATCGTCGACAAGTGCCTGCAGATCGAGCCGAACGATCGCTACTCCTCGGCGCGTGAACTGGAAGACGCGCTATTTCGTTACCTGGGTCCCGATCGCAAGCTCTGCACGGACGACCTCCGCTCCGTGAACGACGTGGATCGCATGTACGTCGCGCCGCTCTCGGCGAGCACGCACGAATCCGACCCCAGCAGCTTCAGCACGCAAAACAGCCTCGAGCTCTCGTACCACCGGCTCGGGCAGATGAAGTCGCCGCGCAAGCCGTGGCTGTACGCCGGCGGCGCGGCCGTCGTCGCCGCGGTGCTCGGCGTCGGCTTCACTGTGGGCTTCCGCCACCCGACAGGCGGCATCGACACCATGCCCGAGGCCGCGTTCGATCCCGTACCGATGCCGTCCTTGGCCGGCATCGCCGCGCCGATGTTCGACATCAAAGACGTCGAGGTGACCATCGTCGCTCCGGACGGCGCCGCCGTCTTCCTCGATGGTCGCATCACCAAAGTGCAAGACGGCAAGATCACCGTGTCGGGCTCGCTCGGCAGCGAGCACGAAGTTCGCGTCGCGGCAGGCGGAAACGACGTGCGCGAGAGCGTTACCATCGGCGAAAGCGGCGCCAAACCGAATCGTGTAGTCTACACGCCTGCGGCCGCACCGGCCGCCAATGCACCGGAGAGCCCTGGATCGTCGCACACGCGGCCGCGCAATCCGGATAAGGTGCCCGGTACGCGGCCTGGATCCTTGCCTGGATCGCAGCCTGGCAGCTCGCCAGCGCCGACCCCGAAACCAGGCAAACCCGGCAACCCGCTGAAGCCACCGGTCCAGTTCGAGTAATCGATGCAAAACAAATCGCGAGTGAGCGCCGTGGCGCTCTGCCTGGCGTTGTCTACGCTCACTGCCCATCGCGCGCTCGGTGCGCCCCCGGCCGCCCCGGCTTCCGAAGCGGGCCGCAAGGACGAAGCACGCAAGCGATTCGAAGCTGGCCGTGAGCTAGACGCCAAGGGCGACGTTCCTGGTGCCGTGAAAGAGTTCGCCGCCTCGCGCGCGCTGTTCAAGACCCGCGGCAACACGCTGAACCTGGCGCTCGCTCTGCGCAGGCTTGGTCGCATCGGCGAGGCGCTCGAGCTGCTCGAGGGCTACCTGAAGGAATTCGAGAACACCACGGCCGAAGACAAGGCCATGGTCGAGGCAGAGATCGCCGCGACCGCGCAGTTCATCGGCAAGCTCGAAATCGACACCAGCACCGCTGCGCAGATCGTCGTCGATGGCGTGGTGCGCGGCAAGACCCCGCTCGACAAACCGATCCGGCTCTCGGCCGGCGCCCACGTCGTGCGCCTCTCTCCCGAGTCGTTCGCAGCGCGCCGCGTCGACACCACGATCACGATCGTGGCGCAGCAAACCGTGCAGCTCAAGCCCACCTTCGACGAGCTGGAAGAACACGGTGCGCTCAACATCCGCGCGGCGTCCGGCGGCACCTTCGAGGTCTGGCTCGACGGCGTGGTCATCGGCAACACCCCCATCGCCTTGCAGCTTCCGCCGCGCGATTACGGCGTGGCGTTGCATGGGCCCGACGAAACCGGCTCTCTGCCCGTGCTGGCCAGCGTCAGCTCCGGGCGCGTGCAGGATCTCGCGATTCCCATCAT
>JAYUXI010000724.1:0-5942 GCA_043753085.1 Myxococcales bacterium
TGCCGTCCGGTTTCGCGCACGACGCGCTGACCTTCACCTTCTCGGCGCCGAACTCCAGAAACTCCTGCGCCGGTCCGCCGTCGAACGAGTAGCTGCTGCGCGTTGCGTTCTTGGCCAAGAGGGGCAGGAGAGCCGGCGCGGCGGCGGCGGCGGCGGTCGCGGTCGTGGAAGTGGCTGGCGCGGGGCTGGTCTGCGAGCCCGAGCTGCAACCCGCGACGCACGCGAAGACGAGGGCCGGGGGCCAACTGTGGTACTCGGTGCGGGGCGAGCTGGTCATGAGTCGACCTTACCCAACCCGGCGGAAGATGCCCAGGATTGCCGCGGTGGCCCTGCTGGGTGCATGCTGCACGCTGTTTTCTTGCAGCAAAAAACCGGACGCGAAAACGCTCCTCGCGGAGGAGCGTGCCGGCAGCCGTGCCATGGACTACGTGCCTCGTGGAACCGATCTCGCGCTGCACGTCAACTTGGCCAAGCTGCGCAAGAGCCCGCTGTTTCTGGCCGCCGTCGGCTTCGTGCGGGGCCACGGCCACGAAGATTGGCTCGCGTACCAGGAAAAAGCCTGCGGCTTCCCGCTGCTCTACGTGCTCGAGGATCTGGTCTTCACCCGCGGCGAAGATGGCGATCTGGCCATCGTGCGTCTCGGCGTCGGCACCGACGAGATGACCGCCTGCTGGGACAAGCTGCACTCTGCAAAGGCCAAGCTCCCATGGCCCGACGACCTGCCCGCCTACGACCTGATGGTGCGCGACGGTCTGGCGTTCTTCGGCGATCCGCGCGCCGTGGCACATGCCAAGAAGATGGCCAAACCAACCGTGCAGGATCCACGCAAGTTGGAGCTCGCCGGAGACGAGGCCGCCAGGGCCGACGGTTCGATAGAGCTCGGTCCATTTCGCAGCCTTGCGCTCACCGTCGAAACCGAAAAGACCGGCTTCACCGCCCGGGCCGATCTCGAGGCCTACTCCGACACGATGGCGGGAGCCGTGCACCAGAAGCTCGCCGAGATGCGCGATCACACCCTGGAGCGCGCCAAGAACCCGCTCGCGCGCGACGTGATGAAGAGCATCCGTCTCAGCTCGGCCGAAGCCACGCTCACCGTGCGCGCAGGGTTCCACGGCACGGCCGAAGAACAGCTCCGCTATGTCGACGTGATCGTCGAGCTCGCACTCGAAATCGGTGCGAAAGACGCGCTCGGCGGCAAACGAGCACCGGACGGCGGAGCGCCCTGACACCCGCTGTCGCGATCTTTCCGGTAGACTGAACGGACATCACTCGCCAAGGAGCCGTCATGTCGCGAAAGATTCTGGGTTTGTCGTGCTGTCTGGGTGCGGTCTGCACGTTCGGCGGCTTCGTCGCGTGCGGCTCCGACGAGCCGGGCGCAACCTTCACCGAGGACGGCGGCCAGACGTCGAGCGGCACCGCGTCCGGCGGGAACGCCAGCAGCAGTGGCGGAGGAATCACGCCCGCAGGCGACGCTTCGGCCAGCGGCGGTCAGGTGCCGCCCGCCACCCCGGTGGACGTCGTCTTCACCACCGACAACGCCTATGTCTTTGGTTGGGGCACCAAGGATTCGGTGCAGTCACTGCAAGGCAAGCCGGCCAATCCGACCGGCGCGCAGATCTTTCCGTGTCCAGTCGGGGTCGGCCCCGAAGCGTACGTCGTGCCCGCGGAGTCCGCGCCGCTCGACGGATACCTGTACGTGATCGCCTGGGACGACCGCGACAACACCCAAGGCTCGCTCGGCCAGTTCAAGCGCCGTGGCAGCGACGACGTCGTCTACACCGGCGACGCGCAGTGGGAGGTTTGCGCCACCGGGCTGCCGTACGACGCGCGCTCGGCAGACGCGGGCGGGCCCCCGGTCGACGTGATCAACGCCGAGCTCGCGCGCTGCAGCGCCGGCACTGGCGATCCGGCGAAGACCAGCGCAGGCTGGGTCAACGCCGCCGGGGCGATCACGGCGAACGCCGTGGGCAACGTGATCGTCGGCGAAGACAACTCGGCGGACGACGGATTTTTCCCGATCACGTGCCAAGGCGACGACGCCGGGCTGGGCATCGACCCGGCGGCCAGGTGGATGTGGTACTCGAGCGACGGAACGCCGCGTTTCCAGAACGACAGCGATCCGCGCGCATTCTTGATCTTCCGGCTGCCGAACACCGCAGTGCCGCCGAACCCGGTCAACTGATCAGGGCAAGGTCACCGTCTTGCGCACCACGATGGGCTCGCCGAAGGTGATCGGCGGGCCGGCGCGCACGACCCAGCGCACCGGATCGGCGTCGACCTCGCTGGTGGTGAAGCTCACCGTGCGGTTCGCGACGCCGTAGGTGCTGGTCACCTGATTGGTGACGAGATCGCCGACCCGGCTCACGTACACGGGCGTGCCCGCCGCGATCGGCGTGTGCGCGCTCACGGCAAGCAGCTCCGCGGCGGTCAGGAACTCCGGCATGTGGCCCTGGCCGTCCGCGCCGTCGAGCGCAACGATTACTCCGCCCACCGCGGCGAAATCGTGCAGTGTCGTCCGCGCATCGGCGCCGAGCGCAGTCGCGGTCGCAGCGTCTGCGTTGGCTTGGTCGTACACCAGCACGACGTCGTAGCTCGCCGCCAACGTCGGCGACTGCAGATCGATCGGCGAGCTCGACGCGGTGAACACCAGCTGCCGCGGCAGCGCGCCGAGCAGCGCCTTTACCCTGGTGACCGTGGCTGCGGGCGCGTTTGCTTCATACGACAGGATGCGGATGGGCGTGCGCGACGCGATCGACACGGCGTTCTGCAGGAGGCGCGCCTGCGACGTGCCGGCCACCCCTGCCGAGAAGTCATGCCCGAGCACCACGATCTCGCCCGGCGTCGTGCCCTCGCAGGTGCCGTCGACACAGAGAAACGACGGGCAGAACCGGTTGCACGCGCCGCAGTGGAAGGGATCGTCGCCCATGACGTCGACGCAGGTGCCGTCGCAGTTCGTGAGGGGCGCCTCGCACACCGGCGCGCAGGCGTAGCCGGCATCTCCCGCGCGACAGATCGGCGTGGCCGCCGGGCATTGCACGTCGCATGCGCCACACTGGTCGGGGCTGTCGAAGGGCGGGGCGCAGGCATCCAGCGGCTCGCTCGCATCCGCTTGGGCGTCGGCGCTGCCGTCGGCATCCTCGCCGGCATCGCGAGGGTTGAACGGAGCGTCGGTGCGACTCGCGCCGTCCCCGACGGAGTCGGCGTCGGCATCGGCGTCCGGAACGGTGGCGTCGGCGTCCGGAACGGTGGCGTCGGTCATGGTGCCGCCGCACGCGCCCGATCCGCACGGCGTGCCGGTCGCGCACACGACGTTGCAGGCGCCGCAGTTGCGTGCGTCGTTCTGCAGATCAGCGCAGACGTCGTCGCAGCGCGTGTATTCTGCACGGCACTCGCCGCCGACGAGCCCGTTTTCGGTGCCGCAGGCATGCAGGAGCGGGATGGCCAGCACGGCGAGCGCAAGCCCGCAGGACCAGCGCGAACGGTTGCGAGACGAGGCGTTCATGGCGAGCTTTCTCCGGCGGCGGTCTGCGGTCTGGTGCGGGTCACGAGAAACTCGACGCGGCGGTTCTGGGCCTCGGCGGCGCTGGTCTTCACGCGCGGCCGGGAGATGCCGAAGGCTTCGGCCAGCAAGCGGTCCTTGTCGACGCCATATTTCACCAGCAGCTTTTTCACGCTCTCGGCGCGCTCGCGAGACAGCCTGAGGTTGTGCGCGGCGCTGCCCGTGGCGTCGGCGTGGCCCTGGATGCTTACCTCGAGGATGTCGGGCGTCTTGTCGATGAACTCGGCGAGGCGTTTGACCAGCGCCCAGCTGACGTGGCGCACGCGCGGACTGTCGGTGTCGAACAGGATGATGTCGGGCAGCAAGATCTCGTCGCGCTCGAGCCGGATGTTCTGGTGGCTGTCCGGGCAGCCGGTGGTCTTCGGATCGTTGGTCTTGCGACCGGGCACGTCCGGGCAGGCATCCTCGAAGTCGGGCAGGCCGTCGCGGTCGGTGTCCTTCGGGCAGCCGCTGGTCTTCCGATCCTTGGTGCGCTCGCCGGATACGGTGGGGCACGCGTCTTCCGTGTCGATGACCAGATCTCCGTCGGTGTCTTTGGGGCAGCCGTTGGTCTTCGGGTTGTCGGTGGCGACGCCGGGCACTTCCTTGCAGGCGTCGACCTTGTCGAGCACCCGATCGCCGTCGATGTCGCCAGGGGGACAGCCGTTTTCCCGCGGATCGCTGCTGCGTTCACCGGGCACGTCGGGGCAGGCGTCCTCGGGATCGAAGAACGTGTCGCGGTCGCGATCCCGGCAGCCGTTGGTGCGCGGGTTGTCGGTGCGCACACCGGGGATTTCGTCGCAGGCGTCGACTACGTCGAGGATGCCGTCGCGATCGCGATCCAGCTCGGTCTTGACCACGGCGCCGAGCGCGACGTGCGCGCCGACGGTGACGATGCGCGCGTCGTCGGGCCGGAGCTCCGAGTCGGACTGGAACACCTGCTGGTAGCCGACGAAGGGCCCGACATCCATGCGCCCTTTGCCGATCCGGAAGTCGTATCCGACGTGCGCGCCGACGGCCGGACGAGCCAACCCGCCGGTGGCGGCGAGACCGCCGTTCACGTCTGCCCAGATGCCGGCGACCTGTGCAGGGTGCAAGCGAATGCCAAGCGACGGCAGTAGCGCAAACGCAGTGCTGCGTGGCTGCAGCGTGCGATCCTCCGGATCGCTGCCTTTCGAGAGGATCAGACCGTCGAGACCGACTTGCAGGCCCACCAGGTGCGAAGGGGGCCACTCGATGGCGACTCCGGCCAGGGCGCCGAACCCGAGCTCACGTTGCTGCGCGCCGCCCACGGCATGCGAGCCACCAAGCAAGCCATGGACCCGCACCTCGTCGGCGTGGGCGGTGCGGCTTAAAACGATGGACGCACACACGAGTGCACGCCCCCAAAATCCACTGCGACATGGCGCGTGTGACGGTTGGAACATGTTGGAATTGAAAGGGTACGGCACCGACACCCGCGCGAGCAACAGAACGATGCGGAAGCCCGCTGCGCGCCGCGCCAGTCAGTTCAAGGCCGACGCGACCGCTTCGGGCGTTGCGGCCGCTTCGGCGGGTGCCGCGCTGGCGGCGGCGGCGTCCTCGTAGATGCGCGCCACTTCGGCGTCCATCTGCCCCGAGGCGATGAGCCCCCACATCTTGAAGTCTGCCACCAGCGACCAGAGCGGATACTTGAACGAGGCCGGCTTGTTCTTCTCGATGAAGAAGTGCGACACCCAGGCCGGCCCGTACCCGACGAGTGGCGCCACCATCAGCGGCCAGCCCTTGCGCAGCAGCACGGCGGTGCCAAGCAGGCCGATCACGACCGAGGTGCCGACGAAGTGGAACCGTCGCGTCCGCGGATCGGCGTGCTCCTTCACGTAGAAGGGCCAGAACTCTTCGAAGGTTTGCATGCGCTCGCTCATTGGCCCCGATGTAGCAGAAACGCCCCATTTTGCCCGCGGCGCGGCAACCATGGGGCAAATCCGAGGACGCCTGCGGCCAGCTCAGTCGCCCGGTGTGAACAGGATGGGGTAGTTCACCGTCACGATGCCGCCGTCGGGCTGCGGGAACGACAGGCTCGAAAAGCTTCGCACCACGCAAGACACCACGCCGCGGTCGGGTAGATCCGAGCCGCCATCCTGCGCGACCGATACGGCGCCGGTTCGGTCGATGACGAACTTGCTGACGACGCGGCCCGTGAGCGTGGGGTTGGTACGCAGTCCGTTGTCGTAGCAGTTGCGAAAGCGCCCGAAATTCTGACGCACGATGCGCTGGATGGTCTCCGCCGGAATGTGGCCGTTCACTACCGACGTCATCGGCGTCATCGACGGGCCCTTCGGCTTGTGACCCATGCGGGTGAGGCCGGTGCCGCGGCCCGAGCCGCAATCGCCAGTGGTGCAGTTGCCGAGGCCGCCGGGGCCAC
>JAYUXI010000725.1:0-5934 GCA_043753085.1 Myxococcales bacterium
TCTGGCGCGCAGTCGCTACGCGGCAGCGTGTTCGTTGCCTTTGCCCCGTCGGAGTACGCGACTCTTCCAGTACGGGGGTCCTCGGGCTGGCGAGCGCGCGGGGAGCTCGGTGGGCTCGCCGAGTGCGCGCAGAGCCCGCGCGATGCGGGCGGGCTCGGTGACCAAGGCGAGGAGACGCACCAACGGGCCCGTCGAAACGGCAGAGCAAGTGTCGGCCGTCGTCGACGCCTACCGGGCGCGATGGGTCGTCGAGGAGTACTTCAAGGCGCTGAAGACTGGCCGCCAGTTTGAGAAGCGACAGCTCGAGAGCTACCAATCTCTCCGCACCGCTCTCGCGATCTTTCTCCCAATTGCCGTCCGTTTGCTCGATCTACGAGGCGCAGCGCGTGCCGAGCCCAACGCGACCTGCGGGTCTCTATCGGCAAAGCAAATTGATGTCCTCCGGGCTTGCGGAGTAAAGCCGCTATGTACGACGCCCACGAATCAGGAAGCCTTCCTCGCACTTGCCGCGCTCGGCGGTCATCTGCGCAGCAATGGGCCACCGGGCTGGCTCGTGCTCGGTCGTGGTTACGACAGGTTGCTGATACTCGAGCAGGGATGGATCGCCGGAGAAAAGGGGCACGCTGGCTCGGTGCCGAGCCCGGCGAACCCGTTCCCGATCGCGGTGGTCGAGCCGCTCTTCCTCGCTCGCGCGACCGCGGCGGCGAGCCCGCTGCGTCACCGTCGCACGGGCGATCTTGCGGCACGATTTGCAGCAGTAGATCGTCCCCGGTCGAAGCGTCTGCCCGCGCCAAATTCTTGGCCATGGATCTCAATCTGCGCGAGGGTACATGCGTCGCCGATGTCCTCGCGCGAACTGGAAGGTCGAGCGGTTGTGGCTCTCGGCCTTCGTCCTCTTTTGTCGCGTGCATCTCCAGCCTACCCCGACGCGTGCCAGCTACGAAGTTTCTGGCGCCCGGCCTATTGGCCGCGGTCTTCACGGATCGGAGTGGCCGTTTACAGGCCTGCCAGCGCCTTCTCGCGAAAGCTCCGCAGGTCGGCCTCGTGCAGGCCTTCGCGGCGAAGCAGCTCGCCGAGCGCAGACCCCTCGAAGCTCGCCGCCGAAGTGACGACTCGTGGCTTCTCTTCTGCGGTCCGGCGCTTCGGCTGGCGACGACCGGGCGCCGCTGCTGAACGTTTGCTTGCTTTGCTCACCTCCGGTGAGTCTCGCCTTCTCGCAGCCCCCGTGACAACGTCGGCGGCCTGATCCCCACGCGCTTCGACAGCACATTGGCCGACACCGCCTGCGCGGCCGATCATCGTGGCCACTAGCTCCGAACGCAACGGTTCCGAGTACTCCATTTCGCCGCAGCCATGTTCCCCAGATAGTTGGTGTTCAAATTATCCGGCAACTACCCAGACAGAGGGGGCAGCAGCGAGCCCACCGGGCAGCCGCGAAGCAAGCTGTCGCACAACTTCAGGACGTCGTCCGAGTCCCAGCGCAACGGGCGTTGATAGCTCGGCACGCGGTTGGCCACTCACCCGGGCGAGAGCGCCCATGATAGGTTTTGCGCATGCGCCGTGCCGCTCCCGCAATGACCCGCGTGCCCGAGCGCGAGCCTTCGGGCGGCGCCGACTTTCGACACGATGTCGCCGTGCTGACCTTCCAATGCGCAGGCGCCGCACCCCGCGATGCCTGAGATGGCCCCCGAGGCCATGGAGGCCCTCTCGGTCACGGTTCGCCGGTTGCGACCGTTCCTCGAGACGGACTTCGCGCGGCAGCTAGACCGCCGATTCCGACTGTCGGTACCCACGGCGAATGCCGAACTGGACGCCCGACACCATGCACTCCGCGTGCGCTTGGAGACCTGGCTCGGTGAGCGCACTCGTGCCCGCACGACGGAGGGGCAGAAGGCGGCCGACACGCGGGCTGTCGTTCGAGCGGCCGCGATCTCGGACCTGGCTTCCCGCACGTTGCTGCGACTCTTTCTCCTTCGCCAGCTCGAGGCAAGCGGCGTTTCTCGCCCCGCACTGCTCACCGGCGGCTGGACCAGCAAGGCATACCTCGAGTTCCGGGACCACGCACCTGCTCTGGTCGAGGGGCAGCATGCAGATGACTACCAAGGCCTCGACTTCCTCCTGAAGCTGCTCTTCGACGAGCTCGCGATCGATCTTCCAGGCCTGTACGGCGTCGGGCCGCTCGATGAGTTCTTCGTTCTGTCCCCAGCCGCGCTGCGAGAGGTCTCCGCGGCGCTGAACACCCCAGAGCTCGAGACCGCATGGAGCGACGACACCACGCTCGGCTGGGTCTACCAGTTCTGGAACGATCCACAGCGCGAGGCGATCGACGAGCGTGTGGGCCCTCGCGGCAAGATCGCTCCCCACGAGATCGCCTCGAAGACGCAGCTCTTTACCGAGCGCTACATGGTCGACTGGCTGGTCGAGAACAGCGTAGGCCGCATCGCTCTGTCGATGCGAGCCGCGAGGCTCTCCGACCAAACGTTGGCTCCCCCCGGCTGGCCTATGTTCGTGAGTGGCGCCGGCTCGCTCGCACAGCAGAAGCTTCCGGCGCGTCTCGACGAGCTGAAGGTGCTCGACCCCGCATGCGGCAGCGGCCACTTCTTGGCCGGCGTTTTCGATCTGCTGGTTCCGCTGTACCGAGAAGAAGCGCGCGATCTCGGTGAGCACCTCGACGACGCACAGATCGCCGAGCGCATTCTGCGTCACAATCTGCACGGCATCGACATCGATGGCCGCGCCGTGCAGGTCGCCGCGGCCATGCTTTTCTACAAGGCGCGCAAGCTCTCGCCGCGGGGCCGCATCCCGCCGCTGAACCTGGTCGCTGCCACCGACGTGCGGGGCAGCCTCCTGCGCTTCGAGCAGAACGCGCAGCCCGAGTCGCTCTTCGAGAGCGCGTGCGCCGACGATCTCGGAGTCCGATTCGATGGGCCGCAGCTGGCCGCCGGGATTCGGCTCCGGGAGCTCCTGGTCGAGAACCGCTACGACGTCGTGCTCTTCAATCCACCGTACCTCGCGACTTCGAAGATCGACCTCCCCGACGGCATTCTCTCCGAGGCGTTCGGCGAGAGCACCGATCTCTTCGCGGCGTTCGTCGAGCGCGCCCTTTCGCTGTGCAAGCCCGAGGGACTGATCGCCTTCGTGGCGCTTTCGAACTGGATGTTCCTGAGTACGTTCAAACCCACGCGCGAGCGCCTGCTCGAAGGGCAGATTCTGCTTCTGGCCGACGTGGGCAAGGGGGCCTTCCGCCGCGCCTCGAAGTTGATTCAATCGGCGATGGTGATCGCTTCGCCCACACGCTCCGCGGAGGCAAAATCGTTCGCGGCCCGGGTGGGAAGCCGCGACGCGATTCGCGCGACGCAGACCACCGACATCGCCGACGCGCTCCGCGACGCCGCGAGCTACCAGCCGTTCGAGCCGGGTGTGTTCGCGCGCGTCGAAGGCGCGCCGCTGCTGTTCTGGCTGTCCCCCGCGTTCATGCGTCGTTACGGCGAGCTACCCAAGGTCGCCGAGGTCGCCGAAGGCGCTGGCGGGATCGCGACCACCAACAACGATCGCTTCCTCCGCGCACTCTGGGAGGTGCCGCTCGAAGCGGCCCGCGCCGCCGCAAGCGAAGCTGGCTCGGACTCCTATATGCCGTACGTGAAGGGCGCAGAAGGCAGGGAGTGGATCGAGCCGTACCGATGGCTTTTGCGCACGGCCCATCACGCGCTCGAGCTCCGGGTGCTGCTTTCCACCGTGCGCGTCGAGAGGCCGACTCGACTCGGCGTGGCCTACACCACCATCGGTCACGACTTCTCGGCGCGGCTCCATACCGTGGCCAGCGTCCGCGACGTGTCCGGCGCCTCGTTGTTTGCAGGACCGGAGGCAACGGCCGAAGAGCTGGTGTGCGCGCTCAACCGAACCGTGGTCCGTGAGCTCGCTTCCGCGCTGAACCCGACGGTGAACTTCCAGCTCAACGACGTGCGCCGGCTGCCCTTCGACCGCGTCGAGCATTCGGACCGGATCGTTGCGCAGCTGCGCGAGGCCTTTGCCGCGCACGAAGCGGGAAACGAGCTCTCGCTGGACTACCGAAAGCCCGCGCCGAGCCGCTGGGAGTCGACGCAGCGATGGGCGCAAGCCGCCGTCGACCGCGCAGCCGGAGCGCCGCTGCCAGCCTGCGAGGCCACCGAAGAGCAGCCCGCGGACTGGATGTCGATCTCGCACGCGCTTGGCGCCGCCTTGAGACACTTTGCTGGCGAGGGCGCACTGCCCGATGGGATCCTCTTTCTCGGTCTCGGCTCGCAAGCGCTGCATCACGCGGCGTGCACGGAGCTTCGGCAGGCGTGGGCGGCGCAGAGGCCGGACAGCGGTGACGAGGAGCTGTCGAGCTACCTACGGAAGACGTTCTTCGCGGAGCACCGGCGGCACTACGAAGGCCGCCCGATCTACTTCCCGCTCTCGTCGGCGAAACGCTCCTTCGTCGCGTACGTGTGCTTCCACGGCCTTCGCTCCACGACTCTCTCGAACCTGCTGGCCGAGCATCTCGTCACGGAACGGCGCAGTCTCGAAGGACGGCTTGCAGATCTGAGAGAAGCGCGGCAAACGGGCGGCGCTCGCGGGGAGATGGAACGACGATTCGCCGACACGCAGAAGCTCCTCGAGGAGCTGAACGACTTCATCGCGAAGGTGACCGAGCTTGCTGAAAAGGGCCCGCCGCCGGCCGACGCGAAGACGCGCGCCCGCGAGATCGACGCGCGCTACGAGGTCGACCACGACGACGGCGTGATGATCACGGCTGCAGGCCTCTGGCCCCTGCTCGAGCCGCAGTGGAAGGAACCGAAGAAGCTCTGGAAGGAGCTCGCGAACGCCAACGGCAAGAAGGAGTACGACTGGGCGCATCTCGCGGCGCGGTACTTCCGGACGCGCGTTCGCCAGAAGTGCCGCGAGGATGCGTCGCTCGCCGTGGCGCACGTTTGCTTCTGGAAGTTGCACCCAGCAAAGGCCTACGAGTGGGAGCTGCGCTTGCAGCAGGAGATCGGCATCGATTTTACGATTGCCGAACCCGCGTCGGACGCCGCGCGCATGGCGTTTCTCTCCGACAGCGCGCTCGCAGCGTCCGAGATCGCCACGAAGGAAGCGAGGCGGCGCGAGAAGGTGCAGAGCAAGGCTGGCGACGACGAGGCCGGTCGGTTCTTCGAGCCCAGAGGTCCATTCCTGGCTGCTTACGCACTGGCGGAGCCGAGCGAGTAGACGCGGCACGGCAACCGCCTCGGCAACGTGCTGCTCGGCGGGCAAAACGTCGAGATCGCGCCGGAGGTTTAGGCTCGGCCAAACGTCATCAGTTGACGTCGCGATGGTGAGTATCACGAGAAGTCGTTTCCGTGATGGTCACTCGTCGGCCAAAGTCGGCTCATGAAGTGCTTCTCGAGTCTGCGCGCGGCGGGTCCAACGCTACTCGTCCTGGTACCGGCGCTGGCTCTGACACACGCGGCCGGCCGGAGCGCGACGGCTCCCAATCCGTTCGCGGCCCACGCACTCTCGCCGGCGCAGCAGTTCTCGTTCGAGGGAACCGTCGCGGAGCGCCTGCCCGCGGGGCCGTACGTATACCAGCGGATCGCGGGCACGTGGGTCGCGTCGCTCGCCATGACGACCCCGCCTGCGCAAGGTCTCGTGCGCGTCACCGTGCTGGGACGCACGGACGACTTTTCGTCGAAGCGGCTGCAGCGACGCTTCGAGCATCTGAGCTTCGGTCTGGTGCGGCCTGCACGTTGAGTTTCACCATTCCATCACTCCCACAACCACCGAAAGAACCAATGCATCCTACCTATTCTCGAATTGCCCTTTTTCTTTGCGTCGGCACGGCGTGCTCGTCGAACGATCCCGCGGCCAACGCAACTGCGGGCAATGACGCCGGCGTGGCGTTCGACCCGGCGCAGTGTCGGCCGGACGTCGTCC
>JAYUXI010000726.1:0-5934 GCA_043753085.1 Myxococcales bacterium
CGCCTGCGTTGGTGTTGCCGCCGGGGCAGTCGTTGGTCTCGGTGCACTCGAAGACGGCCGCGTTGGCGGATGCACAGTCGTCACCTTGCGGGACGCAACCGCTCGGATCGAAGCCGCTGCCGCCTGCCGCCGCCTGGCCAATGCAGCAGGTTTCGCCGGTGCCGCACGATACGCCCGTGCCGCTGCTTCCCGACTTGGGAACGAATGGACAAAATGGCCCGTTGTCCGGTGCGGGACGGAGCTTGGCGAAGCAACCGCCGCTCGAGCTGCCACCCGAAGAAGCCCCGGGCGCGCCCGAAGAGCCGCTCGCGTTGCCGGAGCCGGAGCCGCCCGACGTGTTGCCCGACGAGGTAGCGTCGTCGTCGTCGTCACCGGGCTCCACCACGGCCGGTTCGCTCGAGCAAGCAAGAGCAAAAACGCCCGCGCCGACCATCGACATGGTTCCGACGAGCATCAAAGTAAGTCTGCGCATGGTCCGTCTCCTAGGGTTTTTCGGGGCCCAAGACGGCCGCCTGGGCGCGATCTAGCATGCGACTCCGAGTCGGCTTGCAAACTTTGGGTGCCACGGCTGCTGGCCTCCGGCATGGCGGATCTCGCGGCGCGGCCGTGCGGCGCGGATCAGTCTTCCTCGACCTGGCGGATGCTGGGCCACTCGAGCGGGCGGTACGTGGGGGCGAGGCCTGCCTTAACCCGCCGCGCGTGTTCCCAGCGGGTCACCTTGGCCGAAATCGTGACGGCCACCGTGGCGAGCGTGAGGCCGGCGAAGATGTCGATCAGGTAGTGCCAGCGCAAGAACATGGTCGCCCCGATGATCTGCGTGATGCAAAACAGCAAGACCGGCCAGAGGTAACGGAACGGGAACGACTTGCGATGCCAGAACGCGAACAGCGTGAAGTACGTGGGCACCGCGGTGTGCAGGCTCGGGAAAATGTCTTTCATGGCGCCGCCGGCGCGCACGCTCGCCTCGACCAGTGCCCAGAAAAAACCGCCCTCCAGCTTGTTGTGGAACTGCCCCTCGAGGAACTGGTGCGGACCGTAGCCCGGCACCAGCAGGTAGCCGAGGTGGCCGCAGCAGAACACGATCATCAACCCGAACGAAAAGTGCGCGAGGCGCGACATGTTCCTGGCGCCGAGCATCATCGGCACCGTGTTGGCCATGAGGATGAAGAAGTAGCCGAAGTAGAAGAAACTGAACCACTCGGTGGTGGTCGGCGTGACGTAGCGATCCCATGCGATGGCGGGCTCGAAGCCGAACACGCGCAGGTCGAAGGCGAGAATCTGCACGTCGACCGCGCGCGTGGTGACCGCGGGGAGGATCTCGCGCAGCTGGAAGTACGACAGAAACAGCGGGATCCAGATGGTCACCCGGTACAGAAACGAGTTCCAGAAGCTGCCGTACGGGATGACGCCGGCGCGTGTAACGAACAGACCGAGCGCCAGTGCGGCCATGTCCACCGCGAGGATCCGCAGGCAGTGCTGGCGGCCCGGGCCGCTGCCGAGCACCACGGCAAGCGTGAGCACGGAAAAATACACCGACACGAACAAGTCTTGCACGGCCAGGTGTCGCCAGAAGCGCGTGAGCACGCGCCCGTCGCTGCAGTCGGCCGCGTACGTCTTGACCTCGGATTCGCTGGAAGGAGAAGAAGGAATCATGGCGGGTTGCCGGAAGCGAAGCGGATCCTGCGGCCGGACGCGAAGAAGGTAGCGCTGCATCGCCCGGATGCAATCATTAGTGGTTCAACCAGTCAAGCAGCCAATGACTAGATAGGCACAGGGTTCCGGTCAGGCGTGCGTCAGTACTCGTTCTGGGGCACGACGCGCAGCCGCCCGGGGCCGGGTTTCATCTGCGCCTGGCAGGCCAGACGGTGCGTTTTCGGCGCCGCCAGCATGTCGAGGATGTCGAGCTCTTCGTCTTCGGCGGGCAGGAGCAGCTCGGCGCCCTCCTTGACGTCGATGCAGCACGTGCCGCAGCTGGCGCTCCGGCACGAGAACGGAACCGGCGCGTTCTTGCTGTCGCAGACGTCGGCCAGTGAGCCGCCTTCCGGCACGTCGATTTCCAGAGGTTTGCTGTGCGAGGCTTCGAAGATGACCGTCGGCATGGATCTGCCGTGGGCTCTAGCTTTTCGAGGCAGCTTTCACAAGCAGGAGCGCGTGCTCGCGCCGGGGCTTCTTCGCGAAGAGATGCGCGGTGGGGGCGTGGAAGTGCGGACGGTCCTGCGATGCTCTGGCGGTCGGTACGAGGCCGGTGCCCTCGGCGGCGCGCGCCACCACGTCGTCTGCGCGGAGCACCTGGCCGCCCACGGCGGAGTCGCCCAAGATGAGCACGACACGGCCGCGCGGCACCACCACGCGGGCGAGCGCCACCAGTACCTGATGCAGATCTCGATCCCAGCGGCGTTCGGCCTCGCGCTGCGAGAGGTTCACGTAGTTGCGGCGCGCGCCGAGCTCACCGGCCGCGAACGCATCGGCCGAAAGATCCAGCCAGCGCAGCTTGGCCTCGTGGTGGGCCAGGTAGTCGTAGGTGCCGGCGTACGGCGGCGACGACACGACGAGATCGATGCTGGTGGGTTTCACTTGCTCGAGCGTCCGCGCGTCGTCCTGGAAGATGGCGGCCCCCGGGTGCTTGCCGCCGTGGGCGTCCCGCACGCGTGCCCCGAACTCGTTCAGCTGCTCCACGAGCTCGCTGGCGCGAAGGGCGAACATGCGAATCGGCTGCCCACTGGCGATGCGTTTGTCGGTGCGGCCATAGGCGGCGTCGCCCCGCGAGTACGACAGCTTGGTGAGGATCGACGACAGCACCAGCAGCAGGGTGCGCCGGATCAAGGGCCCCGTAGACGAACCGCCTGCGGCGGGTGTCGCCCCGCGAACCGGGTTCGAAGACAGGGCGAAGATACCGCCGCGCAGGCCGTCCAGCTCCAGGAGCACGTGCGGTGGGAACGATTGCACGTCGTCGTCGGAATAGCGGAGCAGGGCGCCCTCTTTCTTGCGCCGGCGCTCGTCTGCGAAGGCGCAGACCTTCTTGCACGCAGCGGCGAGGGCGACGAACTCCTCGTGCTTCCACGCATGCACTTTGCATCGAGCGATGGCCACGGCGAGCGGGTTCAGATCGTTGCCGACAGCGAGGCGTCCCGCGCTGAGCGCTTCGACCGCGACGGTGCCGGAGCCGACGAACGGATCGAGCACGGTGTGGCCTGGCCCGGACAACGAGTCGATCAGGCCAGAGGCCGTGTCTGGATGCAAACGTGCAGGATACACGTGAAAGCCGTGGACGTGTGGCCGGATGGCATCGAGCTTGCGCTTCTCGCCGCGCGGGACGTAATCGGAACGCTGCGCTGCTGCGCTGCCAACGCTGTCCGGGTCGGCGCTGCTGACCTCGAGCGCCGTGGCCAGGGCTCGGGCGAGCTCGGCATCGCCTTCACACTCGACCGCGCCGCCCACGTGCGTGAGCGCGCGACGCTGCCCCTTGATCATCGAGCCGCGGAGCTCAGGGCTTGATGACGTTGGTGCCGGCGGGCGGCGTGAACTGGAACAGCGCGGCGGGCACGGCTTCGTTGACCTTGGGGCTCAGGAAGTCGAACTTGTTCTTGTTGCCTTGGCCGTCGAGGATGAGGACGCGGCGCACCTGACTGGTGGCCTTGTCGACGTAGAAGAGGACCTTCTTGTAGGCGGGCGTGGGCAGCTTGGGCGTGCCCACCAGCACGTGGCCGCCGGGAAACTGCATCTTCTCACCGGCGAACAGCTCGAAGTCGAAGCTGTCGGTGAGCTTGCCTTGGCCGGTCAAGAAAGAGAGCGCCGCCGGATACTGCGACTTGTCCACGACCTGCTCGTACATCTGCTTGTTCGCGGCTTCGTAGACGCGCAGCTTGGTACCGTCCGACACGACGCGGTTGCCGTTCGGTTCGCTGTATTCCCATGCCATCTTGCCGGGCTTGGCGAAGGTGACGGTGCCCTTGGACGACGTTTTCTTGTTGTGCAGCGTGGCCGTGAACTCTTGCGTGAAGGGCGACTTGAACGAGCTGGTTCTCTCGTAGAACGCTTGCACCTTCTGGACCACCTCGGCGGTCTTGGCGGCCTCTTCGGCGGTCGCGTCTGCGGCTGCGGTGGCGGGCCACAGAACCACAGCCATGGCCGGCGACAACGCGACGATGGCTGCGCCGACGAGGCCGGCGAACATGGAGAGAGAGCGGGAGCGACGCATGGCAAATTCCTCTTAGCCTATTCGACGCACCACGGCGCCGGAAGATTCAGCCAACGCCCGGAACGGAGTG
The DNA here is from genome assembly GCA_043753085.1 of Myxococcales bacterium. Classification (GTDB taxonomy): domain Bacteria; phylum Myxococcota_A; class Polyangia; order Polyangiales; family Polyangiaceae; genus JAYUXI01. The sequence continues at coordinate 4,269 of JAYUXI010000726.1, forward strand.
CTCTGCAGGTGCGTCGCCGAGACCGCCAGCGCGTCGGCCGCATCGGCCGGCGGCGCGGCTACGAGCCGCAAGTACGCCATCATCATGCGCGCCACCTGCGCCTTGTCGGCCTTGCCGCTGCCCGCGATGGTGCGCTTCACGCGCGCCGGTGGATACTCGAACATCTCCATGCCGGCGCGCACGCACACCAGCATGGCGACGCCGCGCGCGTGTCCGAGCTTGACCGTGGCCGACGCGTCTTTCGCGAAGAAGATCGACTCGACGCTGGACACGGTGGGCTGGTGCTGGGCGACGATGTCGACCAAGGCCTTTTCCAGCACGACCAGGCGCTCGCCCAGCGGCGCGCCGTCTTTCATGCGCACTACACCATGTGCAACATGCACGAGGGCGGTGCCCTTGAGGTCGATGATGCCCCACCCGAGGCGCAGGGTGCCGGGATCGATCCCGATGCACCTCAGCGGGGAGGTCATTCGGAGAGCCGGGCGAGCTCTTCGTCGGAGATGTCGAAGTCCGAGAAGATGTTCTGCACGTCGTCGTTGTCGTCCAGCGCATCGGCCAGCTTCATGCACAGCTCGGCGTCGCGGCCGCCGACCTCTTTCTTGTTCTTGGGCAAGTACTGGATGTTCGACGACTTGACGGCGATCTTTGCCGCCTCGAGCGCGTCGATCACGGTAGCCAGCGCTTCGGGCGGCGTGGCCACCTGCCAGCTTTCGCCGGCGTCCTCGTAGTCGTCTGCGCCGGCGCCGACCGCGATTTCCATCAGCTGGTCTTCGGTGGCGTTGTTCTTCAGGATCTCGATGATGCCCTTGCGATCGAACGCCCAGGCCGCGGTGCCGCCCGAGCCGAGCACGCCGTTGTTCTTGTCGAACACCATGCGCAGGTCCGCCACGGTGCGGTTGCGGTTGTCCGTCAGACCCTCGACCAAAAACAGCGTGCCGTTGGGCCCGGTGCCTTCGTAGAGGACCTCTTCGTAGGTGGCGCCTTCGAGGTCACCCGCGCCGCGCTGGATGGCGCGCTTGATGGTGTCGGCCGGCATCGCGTAGCCCTTGGCGCCCTCGACCGCCTTGCGGAGACGCGGGTTGCCCCCCACGTCGCCGCCGCCCATGCGAGCCGCCACCGTGAGCTCTTTGATGAGCTTGGTGAACATCTTGCCGCGCTTCGCGTCCGTGGCCGCTTTCTTGTGCTTGATCGTCGCCCACTTGGAATGGCCGCTCATAGTGGTCGCGGTCTTATCGAACTCACCCGTCGAAAGCGAGAGGCTGTTTGCGGGCGGTTCGTAGTTCGCGGAGGGCGCGGCGTGCGCTTGTGGCCGCGACGATTTTCAGGTATTTACCGACATCATGAAGCTTCGTTCTTTCGTTTCGGCGTTGGCGGTTATGGGCTCGGTTCTCGTGGCGTGTGGAGGGGACGGCGCGGACGCAATCTGCGATCAGCAGCAGGAATGCGCCACGAAGGCCAGCAAGAGCTTCAGCGTCACGGAATGCAAAAAGGACGTCGTAAAGGCGCGCGAAGAGGCCGACACCCAGGGCTGCTCGGACGAGTTCAGCGATGCGGAGAACTGCATCGCAGGCCTCGACTTCGAGTGCGCGGACTTCCAGGGCGACGGCTTCGGCCGCAAGTCGCTGGCCGAATGCGGATCGAAGATCGAGCGATACAACAAGTGCAA
>JAYUXI010000727.1:0-2387 GCA_043753085.1 Myxococcales bacterium
CGCGGCGTCGACGTGACCGACGTGCGCCAGACCAAGGGCCTCGAGTTCGACGAGGTCATTCTCGTGGAGACGACCGCGGCCAGCTATCCCGACGCCGCCAATGCGCGCCACGCGCTGTACGTGGCGGCCACGCGCGCGTCGCACCAGCTGTGGTGCATCGCCAGCGACACCACGTCCCCCGTGGTCGAGGGCGCGCTGGCGGCCACCGAGGCCGGGCAGGGCGACTCGAACCATGCCCCGGCCTGAGCTGCGCGCCGCCGCCGCGGCCGTCGCGCTCGTCCTCGGTACGGCCACGTGTCAGCCGAAGTTCCTCGGCACGCGCCTGGTGTCTGCGCGCTCGGAAACCCCGGGCGTGCGCATCGGCGACGTGCCCATCGCGCTGCACGCCGACGAGCGCAGCCAGCGGGCGCTGGACGGCTTGGTGCGCGAGCTGGCGCTGCGCGGCCTCGCGGTCGAAAACTCGCCCACGGCCACCACCAAGGTCGAGCTCGTCACGCGTGGCAATGCCGGCGAAAGCTACCGGGTCGAGGTCGGGCGAGGGAAGATCCTGCTCGAAGGCGAAGGCCCGGAGGGTACGTTCTACGCGGCCATGGAGCTGCTCGGGCGCCTGCAGCCGTACGGCAACGGCAGCGCGCTGGCGCCGTTCGCGTCGGTGCTCGAGCGACCGTTCTTTCCGTACCGCGGCATGCACCTGGACGTGAGCCGGCATTTTTTTCCGCCGGCCGAGGTCGAGCGCCTGATCGACGTCTTCGCCAGCCTGCGCATCAACACGATGCACCTGCATTTCTCGGACGATCAGGGATTTTCGTTGGTGCTGCCGCAGGCCCCGGAGATGGCAACGCACGGCCCCGACGGGCAGGCACTGGCCTACACGAAGGAAGAGATCGCCGGGCTCGTGGCGTTTGCCGCGGCGCGCTTCGTCACCATCGTGCCCGAGCTCGACATGCCCGGCCACACGCGCAGCTGGCTCGTGGCGCACCCGGAGCTCGCGTGCCCGATCGGTCCGAAGACCTTCACGCTGGCCACCGAGGGCGGCGCTTATCCCGAGATCTTGTGCGCCGGCAACACGGACGTGCGCACCTTCGTGAAGGCGCGCATCAGCGAGGTCGCGGATCTGTTTCCGGGAAAGTACATCCATCTCGGCGGCGACGAAGTGATCACCGATCGCTGGAAGAAGTGCCCGAGATGCCAGGCCCGCGGCCGATGGCTGCGCGCCGAAGCGGCCGACCGCGCTCGCGCCAAGGACGGCGCGAACGCCCAGCCGGGTCGGGGCAAGTCCGAGATGGCGGCCAAGGCCGTGGCGCTCGAGAAGCGCCTCTACGACGATTTCATGGGCGACGTGTCGCTGGCCGTGGTGCGCGCCGGCAAGATCCCGATCGGCTGGGACGAGGCCCGCGACGTCGAGAACGGACCGCAGGTGCTGCAGCTGTGGCGCGACGAGAAAGACGCCGCGCAGCTGCTGGCCGGCGACAAGCCGATCATCCTGTCGCCAATGGCGCGCACCTACTTCAACCAGAAGAACGCCGAGAGTACCTTGGGGCCCGGCGAGGGCGGGCCGCTCGGCTGGCGCGAGGTGGCGGGCATCGACTGGCGTCCGCTTGCTCGGGGCGGCCGCGCCGGCGTGCTGATGGGCGGCGAGGGTGCGCTCTGGACCGAAAAGGTCGAGAGCTTGGCCGACGCCGAACAGCTGTACTTTCCACGCGCACTGGTACTGGCCGAGGTGCTTTGGCGCGGCTACTTCCGGGCCGGCGCCGAGGTAGCCGGCGAGCGCTGGCTGGCCGAGCGTTTCGAGCGCCTCTCGGCGTTCGGCGTGAACTTCTACCTGTCGGCGCCCGAGGTGTTGCCGCGGGCCGCTGCGGTGGCGCCCGGCCCGTTGCGGTTCCGGCCGCCGCGGGATCTGCCGGGTGCGGTGGTGCGCATCCACCTGGGCGCGGGCGACGTGACGGCCGCCGATCCCACCGAGGTCATGCTCGTGGCCGGCTGGAACGAGGTCCACGCGGCCACGTTCTGGCGTGGCCGGCGCAGCGAGGTGGTCACGGGGCAACTGGTCGTCGAGGCGCCGCGGGCCGCGGTGCCGGCGTCAGTCGCTGCGGCACCGGCGGGTGGCTGCGCGATCACGGCGGTGTTCGGCTACTTCGAGAAACTTCCGGACAAGTACCCCAAGGGCGACGGCCGGCGCTTTTTGCCCTGCGATCTGATCGGCATGCTCGGCGGCAAACAGGGGTCGGTGCGCGCGGTCGGCGCGTTCCAGGTCGAGCAGACCGGCGTGATCCGGGCGTCGGTGAAGGCCGACGACGGCGCCAAGCTCTGGGTCGACGGCGTGCTGGTCGTCGACCACGACGGGCTGCACGCGGCGTCGACACGCCAGGGCGAGATCGCACTGGCGG
>JAYUXI010000728.1:0-2380 GCA_043753085.1 Myxococcales bacterium
GTCCTCACGTACTTCGCAGTGGTGGGGCTCGCGCGGCTCTCGCACCGGTACGTGCTGTACCAGGCGCCCGACGACGCAGCGGCCAGCTCGCTGCCTGACGGGGCCACGTTGCTCACGGTGCAGGCGGCGGACGGCGCCGCGGTGCACGCGCTCGAGTTCGCTGGATCTTCGCCGCGCACCGTCGTGCACTTTCACGGCAACGCCGAGACCGCCGATCAAAACGCGGCACTCGCGCACTTGCTCGTGAAGAAGGGGCTGTCGGTGGTGCTGGTCGAGTACCGCGGGTACGGGCGCTCGAAGGGCGCGTCTTCCAACGAGGCGGGCCTCTACTTCGATGCCGAGGCGGTGCTTGCCGAGCTCGCGCGCCGTGGCACGCGGCCGGACGACATCGTGCTGTGGGGCCAGTCGCTCGGCGGCGGCGTGGCCACGGAGATGGCAGCGCGCGGGCGCGGCGCCAGAGTCATTCTGGTGGCGCCCTTCACGTCGACGGTGGACCTGGCTCAGTCGTCGGTGCCGTTCCTGCCGGGCAGCCTCGTGATGGGCGACCGCTACGACAACGCCGCGAAGGCGCCCGCCATCACCATGCCCGTGTTGGTGGTGCACGGCGACAGCGACACGGTGATCCCGCTGGCGCAAGGCAAGCGACTCGCTGCGTCGTTTCCGCACGCCACGTTCCGCGAGGTGCCGATGGGCACACACACGAACCTGTACAAGAACACGACCACGTTCGGAGTCCTGGCAGACTTCGCGAAAGCTCCCTGAGGCAGAGGACGTGCCCTCGTCGAGGTCACGTCCGCGGAGCTCGTGGCCGGATCGGCGGCGCGGGGGTCGACGCACCCTCGTCCCACCGGATCGCGGACTACTGATTGCGCTTGATCACGTGGAACCCGAACTCGGTCTCCACCACGTTGCTCACGGCGTCCACCGGCAGCACGAACGCCGCGTCCGCGAACGGCTTCACGACCTTGGCGGGCGTGATCACGCCCAGGCTGCCTTGCCGCTCGCCCTTCGCGGGATCGTCCGAGTACTCCGCCACGAGCGCACTGAAGTCAGCGCCTGCCGCCAGCGCCTTCCCGCGGACCTCCTCGGCGCGCTTCTTCGCGTCGGCCTTGCTGCGCGTGACGCCCTTCGGCGCGTTCTTCGCCCCTTTGAACGCCACCAGCACGTGCTGCGCGGCGATCTTTTCCGCCGGCGCAGCCAGCGCGGCGAGCCGCGGCGCTACGGAGGCACTCGCCGCGGCCATGGGGACGGCGCTCATCGCCGCGGGCATCACCGCCGCGCCCGCATCGGCTGCCGGGCTCGCGGGTTCGGAGCACGACGTGACCGGTGCCAACGCGACGCAGGAGAGCACCCAAACGATCGCAGCACGAAGCTTCATGATGCCTGCATAGCTGGTGCAGGCGGCGCGGCGCCAGCGCCACTCCGCCTGCGAGCCGCCGCTTGGTCCATTCCGTCACGCGAGCCTGCCGAGTGCCGCGTCTTTCACCTACCCGCTCCGTAGCGGCGTGCGATAGTCGAGCCCATGGGACTCATCTACACCGAGCTCACGCTGCGCAATCCGGTGCTTCCCGCGCTAGCTCCGATGACGGTGACGGCGCTGGCGGACACCGGCGCTCTGCACCTTTGCATCCCTCGGCACGTTGCGTTGCAACTGCAGCTGGAGGAGCTCGAACGCCGCGAAGTGACGTTCGCAGACGGCGAGAAGAAGCTCGTTCCGTATGTCGGTCCCATCGAGGTGCGCTTCCAAAATCGTCGCTGCTTCGTGGGCGCGATGGTCCTTGGCGACGAGCCGCTGCTGGGCGCCATTCCCATGGAGGACCTCGATTTGGTCGTTCACCCCGCCACCCGTGAGATCCGAGTCAATCCTGCGAGTCCGAACATTCCAAGCTCGGTCGCCAAGTAGCGTGTCAGCACCCACGACGCCTGTCGTGCGCTGGCCTTCTTGCGAAAGTCAGCGAAGACCACCGTCGGAGTAGAGAGTCTGGGCGTTCACCCAGGCGCCCTCTCGAGAGAACAAGAAGCGAATCAAGTTTGCGGTGTCTTGCGGAGTCCCGATGCGGCGTTGCAGGTTGCGTTTTAGAACACTTGCTCTCGTGTCGTCGCTCATCCAGCCGGTGTCGTTGACGCCCGGGTTGATCAAGTTTGCGGTTACGCCCTTGTCTGCGAGCTCGATGGCGGCTGCGATCACGATCCGGTCGAGCGCGCCCTTGCTTGCGCCGTACGGGAGGTTGTGGGCCGTGTGATCGCTGGTAACCGCTGCAATCCGTCCGGTTCCGTGAGGCCCTGGAAACTGCTCCGCAAAGTGCTTGATCAAGAGCCACGCCGACGGCGCGTTCACGGCGAAATGACGGTCCCACGACTCGATCGTCGTATCGAGGAT
>JAYUXI010000729.1:0-13909 GCA_043753085.1 Myxococcales bacterium
CGAAACCGAGCCACAGCGAGATCGGCAGGCCAATGCACCAGTGGCAAAACAGGTTGGCCAAAAAGGCGAAGCGCACGTCGCCGGCGCCGCGGAGGGCGCCGCCAGCCACCGCCTGCATGCCGTCGAAGAACTGGAAGAACGCAGCGAGCATGACCAGCGGAACGCCGAGACGGATCACCTCGGCGTCGGCCGTGAACAGGGTGACCAGCCACGCCGGGGCCATGGTGAAGATCACGATGCTGGCGAGCATCACGCCACCCCCGATGGCGATGCCGACCAGGCCCGCGCGGCGGGGCGACACGCCGTGGCCGATGGCGCGTCCGACGCGAACGGCGGTGGCGCCGCTGACGCCGAGGGCGCCCATGAAACTGAAGCTGGCGAGGCCGAGCGCGATCTGGTGCGCCGCGACCGACGTGGTGCCGAAGCGTGCCGCCAAGAACGAGACGACCGAAAACACACCGATCTCGGCGAGTAGCTGCAGTCCCATCGGCACGCCGAGCCCCATGATGCGCCGGTACGTGGGAGGCTGCGTGGGGCCGGTCGCGCGCAGGCGCCAGGCGGGGCCCATCGTGCCCGCGAACAAGACGAACGCAGCAAGGCTTGCAGCCAGTCCGGCACCGAGGGTGCCGTACGAACGTACCAGCAGAGTGCACGCAATCCAGTTGATGCCGTTGGCCACGACCGACGCCACCAGTGCCGGGATCGTGCGACCGTGTGCTTGCGCAAAGGCCTTGGCCGCGATGAACGCCGGAAAAAGCAGCATGCCGGGAATCTGCCCGACCAAAAACCGCCGCACCTCGACCAGCGTGGGGGCGTCGACACCGAACCACGGGAGCAGCGCCGTGGTGCCGAAGGTGAGCACGACGATGGCGGGAAAGATCCACACGTTGACGACCAGCGTCCGTAGCAGGCTGCTCCAGGCGCGATCCGGTTCGTGGGCCGCGATGGCTTGCGACGCCAGCGGCTCGATGGCCGACGAGATGCCCATGCCAAACGAGCTGAACGCGAACATCAAGGAACGTCCGATCGACGCCCCCGCCAGGGCGGTGGTGGAAGTCTTGCCGACGATGGCGGTGTCCACCAGGGTGAGCGCCACGAAACCGAACTGTGCGATGGCGATCGGCGCGGCGAGCTTCACGGTGGCCACGAGCTCGTGCCAGGTGGCGGAGCCACGCGGTGGATCGACGGCAAGAGACGACACGACGACGGCTCCCGCTAGCACGTTGGGGTCATCCTGGAATACCGTTCCTACATGTCCTTCCGCTTCGTCCCCGCCCTGGTCCTCGTCTTTGCGGCCGCGTGCAGCAGCGCCCCGAGCCGCCCGGCGCTGCCAGAGCATCCAGCCGGTTGCGCGGTCGAATTGTTCTATGGGTCCCCGAAGAGCGACACCACCAACCTGGGCGTCGTATCGGCGACGTGCGAAGAGAGCGTGAGCGAGCCCGAGTGCATGCGCCAGCTCCAAGACGAAGTGTGCAAGCTCGGCGGCGACGTGGTGTGGGGCGTGTCCGAGCGGCCCGAGCGGGTGGGCGACAAGAACAAGTTCAGCGGCCGCGCTGCGATCACCAAGGTCGCAGCGCCCGCCAAGTAGCGCTGCCGCGCACTCGAGGCTCAGGTGTCGAAGGCGGTCTTCTCGAGGGTGGCGCGCGCCATGGCGAGCTCGCCCGAGAGTGCGAGTGCCTGCACCGCAGGCCCGCTTTCCACTTTCCGGACGAACGCTTCGAGGTAGCGTCGGGCGACCTGGAACGAGCCGGCTGCGTACGCCAGGTGGCCCAGCACGAACCGGCCGTAGCCCTGGCCGCAAGGAGCTTCCGAAAGTGCGTGCACGGTCTCTTCGAGGTCGTCGGCCGGGGTTTTGCCGCCGGCGATCTGCACGAGCGCCAGGTGCGCCTGGTACAACGGCTTGTCTTTGGTGCCCCAGCGAACTGCGCGATTCATGGCGGATTCCGCCTCGACGTACCGGTGCAGGAGAAACAGCGCCGAGCCCAGTGTCCAGTGATGGAAGGAGCGGCGGTCGGCCGGCCCCTTGCGGGCGGCGGCGCGCATGTGCGAAAGCGCGGTGTCTACGTCGCCGTCGGCGAGCGCCGCGCGGGCTGCATCTTGATGCAGCACGTCGGCCAAGATGCCTAGCTCGGTGGCTTCGTCGGCCACGCGGTGCGCCTCGCTGTAGCGCTTTTGCTCGAAGCGAGCGAGATACAGCTGGCGGAGAAGCATCGCCTGGGTCGTGCGGTCGAGCGGAGCATGGGACGCGAGCCCGTGGCGGGCAAACCGCTCCCGGGCATTCGCCGTTTTCGCGCCCATCGCGCGCTTCAGCCACTCCTCGGGAGTGACCTGTAGTTTTTCCACTGCCACGGAAATGAGTGTAGCCTTCAACGATTCCGCAAGCCAGGTTTTCGCAGAGCCGTGCTAGGAAATCCGGGCAACGATGCTCCGCTCCGCATTGACACCCTGGCTACGCAGCGCCTCGTTCGGCGCGTTCACGCTGTGTTTCGCGGTCGGTTGCGGCCATCCAGCCTCCGAAGAAGAGTGCAAGGCGCTGTTCGACAAGAGCGTCGAAGTGGAGATGCGTGAGCTGGCCAAGGCCGACGACGTGGTCATCGCCAAGAAGAAAGAAGAGCTCCGCAAGGGTTTCGAAGGCGACCTGAAGGCCTGCATCGGCAAGCGCGTCACCGACGGCAGCATGAACTGCGTCCGCAAGGCGACCACGGCGGCAGAGCTCAACGACTGCTCGCACTGAGGCACGCGCTCTCACGTCCCGCAACGGGCCTCGCTGGTGGGCCGCGTGGCTGTTAAGCTCCGGCCATGCTTCCCAGCGTGGCTCCGAGCCTGCTCTCGATCCTGTTCGCCGCCGTGCTCGGCGGGCTCGTACTCAACGTGATGCCCTGCGTGCTGCCGGTGCTCGCAATCAAGGCGTTTCACATGGTCGAGCACGCCAACCAGAGCGCGCGCCAGCGCCGCGTCCACGGCATTGCCTACACGCTCGGGACCATGAGCCTGCTGGTCGGACTGGCCACGTTGGCCATGTTCGCGAGATTGTTCCTCGGCCGGGCGGTGCACTGGGGCTCGCAGTTCCAGAGCCCCTACTTCGTGGCGGTCATGACTGCCGTGGTGTTCGCCTTCGGCTTGAACGCCCTCGGCGTGTTCGAGATCACCCTGTCGATTTCGCGTCCGGCCAAGTCAGGCGAAGAGCCCGACGAAGAAGGTTTCCTCGGCTCCTACCTGAACGGCCTGTTCGCCGCCATCATGGCCACGCCGTGCTCGGCGCCGTTTCTCGGGGCAGCCGTTGCTTTCGCCCTCGGCGCCGACACGCCTTGGTGGAAGACCGAGCTGATCTTCGCAATGATCGGTTTCGGCCTCGCCCTGCCGTACCTGCTGCTCACGTTCGTTCCGTCACTGGGAAACCGCCTGCCGCGGCCCGGCAAGTGGATGGAAACTGCCAAGCAGCTGATGGGCTTCACCCTCCTGGTCACGGCGGTTTGGCTGTTTCGCGCGCTGCAGCAGCAAGTCGATTCGGCCTCGTCCAACTCGTTTCTTTTCTTTCTCGTGTTCCTGAGCGTCGCGCTGTGGGCGGGCGGCCGGTTCGGCGGCGCGGCGGCTTCGGCCGGCCGCAAGTGGTCGGTGCGCGCCGGTCAGCTCGCGTTGGTCGGGGTAGCGGGCTTCTTCCTGCTCTCGTTCCAGAAGGCCGAGAACCAAGCCTGCGCCGAGCCCGTCCGCTCGGCCAACGTCGCCGACGACGTGCTGGCGGGTGGTCACCTGCGCTGGACCCCGTACGCGACCGAGCGCGTCGTTGCCGAGCACGCGCGGAGCCGGCCGGTCTTCGTCGACTTCACTGCGGCGTGGTGCATCTCGTGCCAGGCCAACGACAGGGCGTTCCTCGAAACGGATCTGGTGCGTGGCGTGTTCCAGTCTTCCGGGATCCTGCCGATGCAGGTGGACATGACCAACGACAACCCGATGGGCGAAGACCTGATGACGAAGCTCGGTCGGAGCGGGATCCCGATCTACGTCATCCTGCTGCCGGATGGCCAGATCGACCTGCTGCCGCAAGTGATCACCGCCGAGCTGGTGGCCCACCATCTCGAGATGGCGTCCAAGAAGTTCCCTATCGACAAGTTCGGCGCGCCCAAAGCTGCGAGTGCGCCTGCGGCGAAGCGCGCCATGTGAGCGGCCCGAGTGTCGGCTCGGGGGCGACGTTGCGGATTTGCAACGTTGTCAAAAGTTGAAATCGCACATTGACAAATGGGCCGCAAATTCGTGCCATGTGCGCCTGCATGGAACCCAACACGGACACGGACGCCCGGGCCACCCTCGAGGCGACACTTCTGGACGCACTGGCTGACCCCGTGGCGGTGATCGCCAAAAACCACCGAGTCGTGGTGGCCAATCGGCCCTGGATCGACGCCGGCTTGGCCACCGTCGGGTGCGAGGTATACGAGGGCATGAAGCTGCCGGAAGCCAACCGCAAGCTCCTGCGGGAAGCCATGAGCGAGGTGTTGCAGGGTTCTTCGCGCATCCGCGCCGTGGAGCTAGAGCACCAGAGCCGCTGGGGCGAGATTCGTGTAGTGTACAATATTGCCGAGTCACGCCACGAAGACGCGCCGGTGGCCGTGGTGCAGCGCCGGCAGATCACCGATCTGCGCCGCGCCCAGCAAGACGCGCGCAAGGCCAAGGCGTTCTTTTCGTCGCTCCTGGAGCACATGCCGCAGTTCATCTTGGTGCGTGACGCGGTGACGGGAAAGGTGATCCTCGCCAACGGCGGCACCGAGAAGTACCTGTCGATCCCACGCGACGACACACAAGGAAAAACCTGGGCCGAGCTGGTGCCGCACGCCGACCCCGCACTCGCCGCGGAGTTCGAAGCGCGCGACGCCGCCGCGCTGGCCGCGGGCGACGGCATCGCGGTTCACGAAGAAGTCCTGGAGACGCCCCTCGGCCGCCGCATCTTCCTGCACTCGCGTATCCCCGTACACGAAGAGAAGGAAGTGAAGTTCCTGCTCTCGATGCTCGCCGACGTCACCGACGAGAAAGCCAACGCCGAGGCGCTGGCGCGCGTTCGTGAAGAGCTCGAACGCTCGGCCTTCGAAGCCCGCGAAGAAGCCGAGCGAAGCAGCGAGCTCGCTCGAGATCTCGAAGCCAAGCTCGATGTCATCGACCAGCAGCGCGCCCAGATCCTCGAGCTGTCGGTACCCATCCTCGAAGTCCACGAGAACATCATCGCGGTGCCGATCATCGGCACCATCGACCGCCAACGCAGCAACACCTTGGCCGATCAGCTCACGCGGGTCATCGTCGAGCGTCAGCCGCAGTTCGTCATCCTCGATCTCACGGGCGCTTACGCCTTGGACGCCGAGAGCGCGCAGTCGCTGATGAAGGTGCTGGCCGCCGTTCGTCTGCTCGGCTCCGAGGGCATGCTGTCGGGGATCCGCGGGCAGCTCGCGCAGACCATCGTCGATCTCCGCATCGACCTCGCCAGCGTGCGCACGGAACGCACCCTGCGAGACGCCATCGTTCGCTGCATCGAGACCATGGACGAGTTCGAGCGTGGTGGTACCGACCAATCGAGTTGGGCCACTTCGTAACGACCGTCGATGACCAGGCGCTGGTAGGTCACAGTTCGCGTGTATTTCGCGTCTGCCACGTGTCGTTGTCACGCCGCGTAGTTGCGTCGATGTACGACCTTCGCGCAGCAATTACGGCACCTGTGCAAAAATTTCCTGGCGACCGCCCTGTCCGCGAACATACTGCACGTCACTCCGCAGCTCGAGAGCACACGAAGCAGCGCTCGTGAATCATGCTCGGAGTCCAACAGGCGAACGTTGGAAGCAGTTCGACCAAGGATGGTAACCATGGGCCACGAGGCATCTCGCGAGTCATTTACAGCTCTCGTTTCAGCTTTGCTCCCGGCGAGCATCGGCAGCGACGAACCAAGACCCAGGGGGCTCGCCAGTCTCTTGTACGCGCGCCGCCACCTGTCGCTGGTGCTCGCACTGCCGATGCTGGTCGCGTGCGGATCCGGAGAGGCCAGCGAGAGTCCGGCCGACGAGGCCACCGCCGACGGAGAGATCGAGACGACCCACGAGGCGCTCGGCGTCGCGCCCCCGCCTTCCGGTGACGGCGCGACCACCACCAACACGCCCATTGGACTGGCCTTCGAGATCGAGAACGGCGTGGGGGAGCCCGTGTCCGTGCGTGCTGGTCAGCGATTTTACATCAACCAGATCGACATCACCGCGCAAAACAAGAACCTCCCGTCCGACAGCGGCATCTCCACGCTCGACCAGTTCGGCGACTTCAAAAACTTGCAGTGGCAGGGAAGCGCACTCCGCGACGAGTCCTTCGCGTCGAACATGGACGGCGTCACCTGGACGCGTCGTCGCTTCTATCGCGACGCCAAGTGGATGGAGAGCGACAGCGGCATGGTCGTCTGGCAGGTCGACTCGCAGGGACAGATCACCGCGGTGCCGGTGATCCTCAGCGTCGGCAAAGACAACAAGCGCGGCGCCTTCGACGACTTCTTCATCCGCCGCTTCCGCGCCATCCAGTTCACCGAGGACTGCGTTTCGGCCTCGAGCTGCGAGGGCGCGCAGAAGTACGTGGCCGAGGGCAACGTCGAGCTGCGCAACGCGCGCTTCGACCAGAAGACCTTCAAGATGCAGCCCCGCACCACGGCATTCAAGCTGTCGTGGCTGATTCCCGGGGGCAAGACGTACACCATTCCGGTCACGCAGGATCCCGCGCCGCAGTTCGACTACGGCTTCAAGATCGACGTGCGGCCGCTCACCCCGCCGCGCTCGGACGGCACGTACGCCGCCGGATCGGACATCCAGTTCAAGGTCACCCTGCGCGACGGCGCGGGCCAAGCACTCCACGAGGACGGCACCCTGCCGACCTACAACCAGGTGGCGTTCGGCCCAACCACGTCCGACACCGGCATCACCTACTGGGCCGGTCCGTTCGACAAGTTCGCGACCTACTGGCGGCGCAAGCACAAGGAGCGCATGTTCGTGGCCAAGATCCAGGGCCCGGCGCAGCAGATTGCCGCCGTCCACTCCGTGCTGAACATCACCGACTTCCTGTTCGCCGACATCCAGACCACGGCCACCTTGGCGAACGACGGCTCGTTCGCGCAGGCGCGCCTTTTCCCCCGCTCGTCCACGTTGTTCACCGGCCAGTGGAATGACCCGCAGGTCGACACGTGGACCTTCCACCTTCCCGAGGATGCGCCGGCCGGTACGTACTACGTCACCACCAAGGCCCGCCGCGTCTACAAGGGCCAGGATATCCCGGCCAGCTCCGAGTTCCCGATCCAGGTGGGTTCCACCCAGGTCACGCAGCGAGTCAACCCGGTCGGGCCGTGTACCTCGTGTCACTCGCAAGGCGGCGAGCTCTCGAAGATCCTGCATGCCAACGGCAACCTGGCCACGTGCTCCGGCTGTCACCAGCCGATGAGCTTCGAGCTGGACAACGCCATGTATGTCCGTGTGCACTACATTCACTCGCGTTCGGACCGCTTCGGACCGCCGGGCGCACTGAAGGAGTGCAAGAACTGCCACGTCGACCGCGCCAGCATCCAGCGCACCAGCAAGAGCGCCTGTCTCTCGTGCCACAAGTCCTACCCCGACTCGCACGTGCAGCAGTTCGGCCCGATCACGGACAATTACGTGGGCGGCGGCGTCGAGTCCTTCGAACAGTGCACCAGCAGCTGTCACACCGATCACCCCGGCGGAGGCCTTTGAGTCTGGCGAATCGTTTCGATAACAACTAACCACCCGCGGGAGGGCTCATGACGACATTGTCTGAAGCTACACCCATCTCAACACCAGGCTACGTCGACCACGGCGTCTCCAAGCTCCATGACCTCTGCACCGCCACTGCCTTTCCGAAGCCGGAAGCAGCACTGGCGGTGTTCCGAACCCTCGCAGAATCGTGGGGAGATCGCGGCCCCACGCCCGCTGGGGTTACCCAGCCGTACGCGGGCACGCCGTGGCGCTCGGACGTGAGCGACGACCAGTCACCCTTCGAGGTGTCGGCCGTGTACGGCGGCTCGAAGATGGAGCTCCGGGTCCTCGTCGAGGCCCTGGGCGAGTCCGCCACACTGCAATCGAACTGGGACGCGGGCGTCGCACTCTCGGAACGGTTGGCGCGCGACTACGGCGCAGACCTGGAGCGCGAGTCGAAAGTGCGCGAGCTGTTTCGCCCGCGGGTGGAGTGCTCGCTGGCCATGTGGCACGCAGCCTCGTTCGTGGCTGGCCAGCCCCCGGTCTTCAAGATCTACTTCGATGCCCACGCCCGAGGAGCCAAGCAGGCGCCGGCCCTGATCGCAGAGGCGCTCGCTCGCCTCGGCTTCGAGCACGGATGGGCGGCCACCAAGCAGCGCAGCACCGGCGGCGCCGAGCCGGACGATCTCAAGTACCTGTCGCTCGACCTCGAGGCCGGCGCCGCGCGCGTGAAGGTGTACGCGCGGCACCGCGCCGCCAACGTGTCGGACGTCGTGCGCATCGCAGCAGATTTCGGCCTCACTCCAGAAGACGTACGTGCTCTCTGCACCGAATTGACGGGAACCGACGGCCCTTACCTGGCGCGCCCCTTGTTCACGTGCTCGGCGCTGGTCGACCCACGATCCAGCGCGCCTGCCTCGCGCACGCTGTACATCCCTGTGTCGGCGTATTCCGAGAGCGACGCCGTGGCCGTGGAGCGCGTGCGCCGCGTGCTCGAGCGCCACGAAATCGATCCAGCGCATTACCTCGCTACCGTCCACGCGCTCGGCAAACGCCGCTTGGAGGAGTCTTCGGGCCTCCAGAGCTACGTCTCGGTGCAGCAGCGGCGTGGTAGAACCCAGGTCACCGTTTACTTCAACTCGGAGGTCCACCAGGTCGCTCCGCCCCGCACGATTTCGAAAAGAGTCCAGATGTCTTTGCCGCTTCCTGCCACCGAAATCGTCCGCCGCTACGAGCACGACGTGGTCCTCGAAAATCACCCGTTCATGGAAATGCTGCGACGCAATCCCGTCGATCTGGCCAGCTTGTGGCTCGTGCTGGCAAACTTCTGGGAAGGCATCGTCCACGACTTTCCCGCCCGCGTGGCGCACGTCGTGGCAAAGCTCGACGACGACAAGATCCGCTGCCTCTTCGCCAAGCAGCTGAACGACGAGCTCGGTGACGGCGACTACTCGCGCGCGCACAAGCCCATGTACCAGCGCCTCGTCGACGCGGTGGCCGCGCACCGGGTCCCGGGTGATCTCGCGCCGTTGCTCGAGCCCGGTCGGCAGCTCGGCAAGGACTTCGGCGTACAGATCTTCGACCCCGACCCGTACGTTGCCATCGGCGCGATGCTGATCATCGAGGTGTGGGGCAAGCAGACCGACCTGCAGCTCGGCGCGCAGTTCCGCCGGCAGGACGTCATCTCCCACGATGCGCTCCATTGGCTGCACCTTCACGAGGAGCTCGAGGTAGACCACGCCGAGGAATCCATGACCGTGGCGACCTTGCTGCCCAGTCCGGACGCCGGGCCCGAAGCGCAGAAACAGCTCGAAGCCGTGTGGCGCGGTGCGCGCGGCATTGCCGACGCAGCATGGCTGTTCTTCGATCGATTGCACGCCATCCGTTTCCAATGAAGGGCCAAGACCGCGCCCGCGACGAAGCATTTTGGGCGGAACGTCGCCAGGAGTTTCCGCTCCTCTCCGGAAAAGTGTATCTTGCAAGCATGTGCGCAGGGCCGCTGCCCCGCGCAGCTCACCGCGATGTCGAGGAGTACCTGCAAGGGCGTGCGCAAGTCGGGCGAAAGCTCGAAACCTGGTTCGATCGCATCGAAGAGGTCACGCGCGAGATCGAAACGCTGCTCGTTGCCCCCGCGGGATCGGTGGCCCTGCGCGACACCGGGACGGCGTGCCAAGCGGCCATTGCCAGCGCAGTCGAGCCCGTCTCGGATCGCAATCGCATCGTCGTGACCGAGCTCGACTTCCATTCGTCGCTGCATTTGTGGAGCGCGCAGACGCGTCGCGGGTTCGAGCTGGTGCCCGTGCCTTCTCCGAACGGCATCGACGTCGACGTCGAGGCCGTCCTCGCCGCCATCGACGAGCGCACGCGCGTGGTGGCCGTCTCCTGGGTGTCGCGTCACAACGCGCTCCTCGACGTCGCGCGGGTCGCCGCGCGCGCGCGGGAGGTCGGCGCGCTGACGGTGATAGACGCCTACCAAGCCGTCGGCGTGGTCCCGGTCGACGTGCAGGCGCTGGGTGTGGACGTGCTCGTGGCTGGTACCCACAAGTGGCTGTCCGGCGAGCTTGGGCTCGCATTCATGTACGTTCGGCCCGAGCTCGCGGCGCAGCTCGTGCCGGCGTATCCCGGCTGGTTCGGCCACGCTCAGCTCGATTCCTTCGTGCGCACGCATCGGTTTCTGGACGACTACACGCCCATGGTCGGCGCGCGGCGGTTCCAGCAGGGCACCATCGGCATGCTCCCGGTCTACGGTTCGCTCGCCGGTTTGCGCTTCGTCAATGCGGTGGGCGCCGACGTGATCCGCGCGCGCAACACCTTTCTCTGCAACCACCTGTACGACGGCTGCGTCGCGCTGGGCGTTCGAGTTCACACGCCCTCCGATCCAGCCGCTCGGGCGGGCGGGCTCTGCCTCGCCGTCGACGATCCGGAGCCCGTCGTGGTGGCGCTGGCGGCGCGCGGCATCGAGGTCGAGCAGCGCCGCATGCAGGTTATCCGCGTGGCCCCGCACGCGTGCGTCGGTCTCGACGACTGCAATCGTTTTCTGGCCGCCCTTGGCGACGTCCTGCGCGAACGCGCCCCAGCCGCAGTCGCCAGTTGATTTGCCATGCCACCGACTTCGGTGGGCTGATCCGGCGTGCGCCCGCGCGCGTCCTCCGTCCCGCTTCGGTCGACGAAGTGCGCGCGGCCGTCGCGGCGCAGCGCGCGCCCTTCGTGGCCCGCGGGCAAGGGCACAGCACGCGTGGTCACACCTTGATCGAGGGCGGCACCGTGCTCGACCTCACGTTGCTCGAGGGCGTCGTCGAGCTGGGCCGCGATCGCGTGCGCGTGCTGGCCGGCACGCGCTGGAGCGATCTGGTCACGTTCACGGTAGGCCACGGGCTCACGCCCCCCGTGCTTACCGACTACCTCGGCATCAGCGTGGGTGGCACGCTATCGGTGGGCGGCATCGGTGGTC
The DNA here is from genome assembly GCA_043753085.1 of Myxococcales bacterium. GTDB lineage: Bacteria > Myxococcota_A > Polyangia > Polyangiales > Polyangiaceae > JAYUXI01. The sequence goes on from JAYUXI010000729.1 coordinate 11,167, forward strand.
AGTCGTTCCGTCACGGCCTACAGATCGACAACGTGCTCGAGCTGCAGGTCGTCACCGGCGAGGGCCGGCTGGTGCGTTGCTCGCGCGAGCACGAGCCGGCGTTGTTCGCGGCCGTTTGCGGTGGGCTCGGACAGTTCGGTGTGGTCGTCGAGGCGACGCTTGCTCTGCTGCCCGCACCCCACACGGTGCACGTCACCCATGTCACGGTCAGCGGGGTGGAACGTTTCGTGCGCAGTCAGATCCAGATCATCGAGGCCGCGGGCAGCGCCCAGCCAGGCGATGGTGACGCGTTCGACTACGTGCTCGGCAACATCTTACCGGGCGACGGATCTGCGTTCGACTTCGAGCTCGAGTGTGTGCAGTACCAGCATGGCGCTTCGGTCGCGGCCGCCGATCTCGCTGCGCTCGGTTCCACGCGCGCGACGTCCATGACCTATCTCGAGTACGTGACGCGGCTGGCGCCGCTGGGCGCGATCATGCAAGGCGACCCGGCCCTTCGGCCCCGCCATCCGTGGTGCGATCTGTTTCTTTCCGCCGACGCCTGCACGGAGTTCCTCGAGCGCACGCTCTCTGCGCTCCACCCCGACGAGCTGCGCGCCGGCTACGCCATGACCTACCCCGTTCGCAACGAGCACTTGCGCAGCGTGTCGCCGGCGTTGCCGGATGCCACCCACTCTCTTCTCGTGGCGATCTTGCCCAGCTTCGACGTGCAGCAAGACGCAGGTCTGCATGCCTACGAGCAAAAGCTGCCCGCGCTGTTCGCGCACGCGCGCAGCCTGGGAGGCACGGTGTACCCGCACAGCTTTCCGGTGGGCACCGAGCACTTCGGCTCGCGCGAGGACTGGGCGCGGCAGCTCGGTCGTTCGTGGAGCGAGCTCGTCGCGCTGAAGCGCCGTTACGATCCCGAACGCGTGCTCGGTGCAGGCGTCGGGATACACTGGGACAGTTGAGCGTTCGCGAGCGAAGCGCTGCGACGCAAACGCCGGCGTAGCCGGCTCCAGGGTAATTGAGCGTTCGCGAGCGAAGCGCTGCGGCGCGAACGCCGGCGTAGCCGGCTCCAGGGTAATTGAGCGTTCGCGAGCGAAGCGCTGCGGCGCGAACGCCGGCGTAGCCGGCTCGAGAGTAAAACGCGTTTCGGCCCGGCTCAGGTGGAGCCGAACGCGAGGCAAGTGAGCGTGGTGTTGATGTGGAAGCCGCAGTACATCTCGAAGTGCACGTTGAAGCCAACGCTCGGCGGAGCGAGCTTGTACGCGTCGGATAGCTCCCTGGATTTGCCGAGCACCTCGGCGAAGCGTTTGCGCCCGCCGCAGTCGAAGAGAAGCGCCGCGGAGGGATTTTTGACGGCGCCAGGCAGCACGTCGGTAAAAAAGCGCTTGGTCTCGCCGACCGGATCACCGAGCCGCATGAGATCGAGCTCGGTGCCTTCTTCGAGCAAGTTGGCGAACAGGATCCCGCCTTCGGGCGACGGAAAAAGCGGCGCGCGCAGGAAGTATTCGTTACCGACGCGGATCGCCAGCGGCGACGCAGCGAACCCAGTGGGCGTGCCGTACGGAAGGTCGCCGACCTCCACGCCGAGCAGCTCGGCGTAGCGCTTGGCCGCGGGCTGGTCGTCGATCTCGAGCGCCATCCGGTGCGAGTCGTCGACCTTGGTGATGGTCATGGTTTTGCCGGTGGGGTGGTACCAGTGCGAGCGGAGCGCGGCCCACGGTGCGTCGGTCTTGAAGAGCACCAGCATCGCCGCGTCGGTCATCACCTCGCCGTCGACGTGGAGCAGGCTCGTGGCCGCGTCGTTACGCGCGAAGACCGACGGGTCGGCCGCGCCGCCGCCGACCACTACCAGGCCCTGGTTGCGGTCCATGAGGCCCAGCAAAAATTGCTCTTTCATGTCCCGAAGGCCGTCGTCGATGGCGATGCCCACGTACTGCCGTCCGTCCAGATCGGAGTGGCGCGCGCCGAGCTCGGCGGTGGCCATCTTGGTGGCAGCGCTGCCGGCGCTGACGCCGTCCCGTGCCAGGTTCTTGCCGAAACCGATGCCCACCTCGAAGTCGCCGTCGAGGGCGCCGAGAACCACGGTCTCGTCGTGCATGCCGTCGCGGTCGACCTCGCCTGCGGTGGACGCACCCACGAGACGCACGTCCTTGGGTAGGCGCTCGCGCACGGCCTTGTTGAGCGCCTGGTGGTCGTGCGAGCGCGCCGCGTACATGAACACGATCTTGCTCGAGACGCTGCCCAGCTGGCCCATCAAGTCGTCGGCGATCTCGGTCGCGCCGGCCTTGGACGAACGTGCAGTGTGGAGAGTAACTTTCGGCATCGACCTACCTCATTTGCTGAGCAGTGGCGTGGTGGGAATCGCGTTGAACCTGGCGCAAGCGACAGGCCGCGGCCCGCGAGTCGACACCAATTGTGAGAGCGATACCAGCACAACCGTGTTCCGCCCGGACGGACCGTGCTTGCGGGCGCCGCGTCTTCCCCCGGCAGCGGCCCCTCGGATTGGGCGGAGACGCTGCTGTTGACGCCGGCTACGTCGGTCTGATTCCCTGCGAGGGATGGTCATCGCGGTCCGCTTCGAGTACAGCGCCCGAACGACGGTTGATTTGAATGCAAACGATGCGCCCCGGGGCGCTCAGTTTTTTTGGGAGGTAGACATCCATGGCTGACATCAGCGGCGACGCCACCGAGCTGCAACGCCAATTCGCGGCCCTCCAGGCCGAGAACGCAGACCTCCGTACGGATTTGAACAACA
>JAYUXI010000730.1:0-5898 GCA_043753085.1 Myxococcales bacterium
GGCACCTCGGTCTCCAGATCGCCGTAGGAGATGCGATCGCGGTAGATCCGAGCGCCGCGAATGCCGCCGCCGTTGAACAACCCCACGTCGGCGTGCAGCGCGTTCCGGACGCGGGTGGCAAGCAGCGTGCCCAGGCTGGTTTGCCGGACTCGTGTGCCCACCGACGAAAGCTCGGCGCCCGGCTCGAGCAGCACCAGCGTGGCTGCCCCCAGAGCCTTCACGCGCTCGAGGTGCACGTCCACCTGGGCCCGCAGCGCGGGGTCTTCCGGATACGAAGCGACATCTTCCAGTGCCACGTGCACGGTGGGCCGAGCATCATCGCCCCATTCCAGATCGACCACCACGGCGTGGAAGGCGTCCGAGCCGGCCTTCGTGATCCATGTGTTCTGCACGCGTTCCAGAAAGACCTGGTGCTCGTGTCCGCCCAGCACGAGGTCGATGGGACCGGGCTCGGCGAGCAGCGCGCGATCCTGTTGCAGGCTCTGGTGGGTGAGCGCGATCACGGCATCGCATCGCTCCTCGCTTCGCAGCCGGATCGCTTCTGCGCGCGCGGTTTCGTTCGGAGGCAAGAGCGTGGCGCCGCCGAACGGCACCCGCTGGTAGACGGTGAGGTCGTCCATGACGATCCCTATCAAGCCGACTCGCACGGTACGTGCCACGCCTCTCACTTCGACCACGTCGAAGCGTGGCAGCTCCGGGGTGAAGCCGCGCACGTTGGTGCCGAGGCACGGACACGCCAGCTCGCGAATGCGCTCGGACAGCTGCGGCGTGGGCAGATCGTCTTCGTGGTTGCCGAGGGTTGCGTGGGTGAGGCCGAGCGCGTTCAGGCATTGGATCATGCCGCGGCCTGCGTCCAGGCTGGAGAGCAGGCTGGGCGCCACGAAGTCGCCGGCCAGGGTGAGCAGCAGTCGGTCGGCGGGATCGGTGCGGCGATGGTGCTCGAGGAGACTGCGCAGGCGCGGCAGGTTGTCGAGCAGATACACGTCGTTCACGGCGACGATGCGCAGGCGCGGGCCCCGAGGATGCGTGTGCTCTGCACTCATGAGCCTTGTAGTGTAGCGCGCCTGCGCCAGGCACTGTGCGAGTTGGTACGGCCGGGATCGACGGAACACGGAACGATGCATCGAGGTTGCACGTGCGCTCGGGTATCATACAGTACCAAGATGGCTCGCCTCAGGCTCGGTTTGGTCACGTCGGGCGTGCTGGCGCTCGCTGCGTGCGGTGCGGACAACGAGCTGGTCCCGATCGACGACGGCCTGATCGAGCCACCCAGCGTGCGCGAGCCGACGTCGTCTTCGGATGCCTCGGCCAAGCCGCCGGTACCCGACCTGGGTGGGGGCAGCAGCAGCAGCTCGTCGAGCGGCTCGGTCGCGCCAGCGGTCGAAGAGCCGTGCGATCCGAATGCAAACTTCCTCGACTACACGGACATCCCGGGGATCCCGGCCGACGCCAGCTCGATCCGCCTCACGGGCGACGAGCTGCGCGCCTTTTACATGCGCCCAGGCGTGAATACGCCGCGGATCTTCAGCGCGGCCCGCAGCGCCACGAGCGCGCCGTTCGGTCCCGGCGTCGAGCTCGGTCCCTCGGTGAACTCCGGCACGGTTTCCGATCCGTTTCCCAGCGACGACGGCCTGTCCCTGCGGTTTACTGCCAACGGAAATTCTGTGTATCTTGCAACACGAGCGTCGCTCGACGCGCCGTTCGGCGCAGCTACGCTCGCCATCGGCGAAGCCCGCTCCGAGGTCCTGGCGCGCGACGGCAGCATCGAGCTGTTCTCTCGGTACGAGCGCGTCCGGAGCTTTCCCGCTCTTTACCTGTGGATCCTGCGTGGGCAGCCGCCGGGCACGCCGGAAAATCGCTTCGCGGCATCCGCCCCGGACGGTGATATTTTCGCCACGTGGTACGAGCCGCTCTCCAAACAAGCGTGGGTCGCGCGCGGCGCCGAGACGTCGATCTATACCTGGGACGGCAGCTGGCAGATCCGTGGTCCAACCGACTTTCGCGTCAGCTGGTCGTCGCCCAATGGCTGTCGGCTCTACGGTCGCTTTGGCGACGCGCTGAAGATCCACGCGCGCATTCCCAGCCCTGCTGCGCCACCGACCAGCCCCGACGCAGGCTGACCGACGGCGACGCCGCGACGCACGCCGACGCGGCCAACTGGCACCGATCGTCCCGACGGACTGCATCCCGCCGGATCTGGCGCCGAACGCCCGGCGACGTGGATCCTGCAGAACCGGCGCGACTGTTCCGCGTCGAGCACGGTGGCCTGTTCGCAGGCACGGCGCGCGTGTACCCTCCACACTGGTGGAAGGCAGCAACGCACCTCGAGCGACGGACGCCGCTGCCGACGAGCCGCAGCCGGCATCTGGGTTCGGCAGCTCGCGCGAGCCCACTTCCGGCACCACTCCTCCGATCGTCGTGGTCGACGACGACGCGGTCAGCCGTGACGTGCTTTCGGGCGCTCTTACGCGCGCCGGGCTCGACCACCTCACGCTCGGCAGCGGCTCGGACGCACTGACGTACCTGGCCACCCACGAAGCCCAGCTGCTGCTCCTCGACCTGGTCATGCCCGAACCCGATGGCTACGAGCTGCTGAAGCGACTCCGCGCCGACCCCAAGACGCGCGCGCTGCCCATCGTGGTGCTCACCGGCGTCGACGACGAAGACGAGGTCACGCGCGCCTTCGCAGCCGGCGCCGACGACTTCGTGAAGAAGCCCTTCAGGGCCGACGAGCTCGTGGCCCGCGTGCGCGGACAGCTGCGTCTTCGCGCGGTGCAGTCCGAGCTGCGTCACCGCGAGCGCGACCTCGAGGTGGTCCTCGAAATCACGCAGGTTCTTGCCTCCAACCTCGACGTGCGCAGCATCTTGCAGACCGTGGTGCAGCGCACCGCCGAGGTGGCGCAGATCGACCGTGTCTCCATCGTGCTCGCGCACAGCGACACGGCGCACGGCGTGGTCGTGGCCGCCTCGGACGACGACTCGATCCGCGACCTGCCGATCGCGCTCGAGCGCTACCCCGAGATCTCGAAGGTCCTTCGCACCGGCGAGCCCATCGTCATCGACGACGCGCAAAACCACCCTCTCTTCGTCGAGCTCGAGCCGCGGCTGTTTCCGTCGAGCTTTCGGTCGCTCGTCATCTTGCCCATCGCCCACGACGACCGCCCGCTCGGGGTGCTCTTCCTGCGGGCCCACGAAAAGCGCACGTTCAGCGCGCGCGAGATCGGGCTGTGCCGCACCGTCGCCTCGGCCATGGCCATCGCCCTCAGCACCGCGCGCCGCTTTCAGGATCTGCGCGAGCAGACCCAACAGGTCACCGTCGAACGCTTCGCAGCCGAACGAAAGATTCGCGGCTTGCAGCGCTTCGCGGACTTCTTCGAGAGCTCCGCGGACGGCATGGTGGTCGTCGACAAGCTCGGCTCGTTGCTCTTTTCCAACCGCCGGGCGCGCGAGATCACCGGCTTTGCCGAGATCGACTTCGTCGGCAAACCCCTGCTCGACGTGGTGAAGATCGCCGGCGACGGCTGGGCCGAGGCCAGGCAAGCCTTCCGCGACGACGAGTATCCGAGCGACGTGGATCTGCGCCTCGTCACGCGCGGGGGACAAGAGCGCATCGTGAGCGCCAACTTCAGCCCCGTGCTGCACGAAGAGGGCTTCATTTTATGCGCCTTCCGCGACGTGACGGAGGCACGCAGCCTCGAGTCCGAACTGGTCAAGACCAAGGAGTACTTGCAGCGCGTCATCGACTCCTCGATCGACGCCATCGTCAGCGCAGACACGAAGGGCAAGCTGGTGTTGTACAATCGCGCTGCCGAGAAACTGTTCGGCCGCCCTGCATCGGAAGTCGTGGGCGAGCACCTCGGCAAGTTCTATCCGGTGGATTCGGCACGCACCATGATGAGTCTCATGCGCACGGGGCCGGGTCAGGTCGACGGCGCCAAGATTCAGATCACCCATCCCGACGGCACGGTCATTCCGGCGTCGTTTTCGGGCGCGCTGGTGCGCGACGGCGACCGCGTGCTGGGCAGTCTGGGCATCTACACCGACCTTCGTGCGCAGGTGCAGATGGAGCAGAAGCTGGCCGAAGCGCAGGCCGAGCTGCTCCACAAGGAACGGCGAGCCGCGGTCGCCGCGCTCGCGGGCGCCGCCGCCCACGAGCTCAATCAGCCGCTGCAGAGCGTACTTGGCTACGCCGAGCTGCTGGAGCGCAAGCTCGAACGCGGCGACCTCGCCGAGGTCCGTCGCTCGCTCGCGGTCATTTACGGAGAAGTGCAACGGATGGCCGAGATCGTGCGCAAGATCGGCACCATCACCCGCTACGAAACCAAGGCCTACGTCGGCGCGGCCGAAATTCTCGACCTCGAGGCATCCGTCAAGCCCGACGAGTCGCCCGTCCTCGAGGAGAAGCCGTGAACGCCGCGCGCGGCGCCAACTGCCAGCGAGCACGAGTTTAGTCCGAGCTGGGTACGGGCTCGTCGGGCGAGAGATCCGTGTCGAAGCGGTCGAGCAAGGTGGCTGCGGCGGGGCTCAGGGGATCGTCCTTGCCGATCGCATACGCCTCGACGGTGCCGTCGGCATGAACGCAGAGCCGAACGAAGTGTTTGAAACCCGTGTGGCCGAGCACGGTGAACGCCTGCTGATGCTCGAGGCCGAGGACCGCGTTGGCGGTGAGAAAGACGCCGAACACGAAGGTGAGGACGAAGGCAGCAAAGAGCACCAGCACCCAGCCGAAGTGCGGGGGCACGAAGCGTCCCAGCAGCATGTCGAGCAACGCCGGCAGGATACCGAGGAGCACTCCGAAGGGCACGGCGACGGCGAGAATGGAGCGTGGATGGGCGCTGCCGTGGCCCGCGATGAAGTAGAGCAGGGCGGTGGTGCCAAGCACGACGCCGCCTACCGTGCCCGCGAAGGAGAGCGTACTCCAGCCGGTGGCCGACAGCTCGAGCCACGCCACCAAAGCACCTGCAAGATGCACGAGATAACCGGCTCGCCCGACCATGAGCTTCAGCGGCACGCCGGACAGCAGCTTGCGACTCACCGAGGCGGACGGATAGGTCTGCTCGGGCCGCGGCACCTCCCGGGAGTTGCCCTGGGCCAGGCGCGACACGCTGAACTGATTGATGCGTGTACCATGCAAAAAAGCGCCGCCGCCGCCGCCGATGACCTGCACCGCGCGGCCTTCGTGTCTGCGCTCGTAGTGGTGGTAGTCGCCGGTGAGGTAGAGAAATCGATCTTTCTTCGGGTCGAGTCCCACCGCCTCGAGGATCTGGACGCCCGGCTTGTTCGGCTCGCCGTAGGCGCTGAAGGGGTCTGACGCACAGACCATGAGCGCGTGGTTCGGGCCCAGCGCGCGCAGCTTGCGGAAGAACGTGCGCTGGCGAAAGTCGAGCTGTCCGAGCTGCCGGTCCACGCCCCACAGGTCCATGCCCGGCGCGAGCGGCAGGGCGAAGTAGCTGGCCTCCTGCACGGCGGTGTACCCGAGCAGCACGAGCCGCCGCCGCCGCCGCCTGCCACCACCCGCCAGAATCGCGCGCAGGAAGCGGTACACTCCGCCGAAGATCTTGAGCGTGCCGGTCACCTCGTCGAGATGCAGCTTGTGCCCGATCTCGCCGACCTTGCCCTGCATGGTGCTGTCTTTCAGGATCGGCGAGCCCAGCTTGCGGAGCCGCGCCATGATCTTGCTGCGCGAGCGCTTGCGGCCCCGGGGTGCGTCGAGCTCCGGCAGCGAGTTCGCGCTGCGCCGGAACAGGCGTCCGAAGCCGTCGAGGCCGTCGTACCAGTCGTGGTTGCCCGGCACTCCCAGGAGCACGCGTCGGCGTCGGCCCTCCGCCACTCCGCGGCGCTCGCGCCGGAACACCACGTTCCACGGCTCCGTGAGCCGTCGGTACAGCTCTTCTGCGG
>JAYUXI010000731.1:0-2372 GCA_043753085.1 Myxococcales bacterium
GCGAGAAGTGTGAGGGATAGACCAGAAAAAAGAGCAGTGGGGTTCATGGTGACGATCCTGTCGGCCGGATCTCCCGGGACGTTGCGCAGAATCGTCGCGGGCGGTGCGTGCGAGAGCGCGCAGCCCGGGCAGGGCGGCGGCTCAGGGCAAGGCGGGGCCACTGCCGGCCCGAACGACGTCACGGACGAACGTGTCGACGTGCAGCTCGACGCGAGCGGCGCCGAAGTTTCCTACGAGTGCAATCTGCACAGGATGCCCACGCAGATCGCTGGGCTTCATGTCCGAGCCCACGTCGCCGGACTTCAGCGCGGCGACGCTCACGGTGCCATCGAACGGCGCGCCGGGGAACACCACCACGCCACGCCCGGGGATCTCGAGCTCGAGGCGCTGCAGCTTGCCGCTCAGATTGGTCTCGAAGCCGACCCGCGGCGCGCCGGTGGGCGGGGGCACGTAGGTGGTCGGGGCTGCGTAGCGGCGGTCGCCGAAGACGACGACGGCGCTGTCGGCGTTGCGCGACACCACGACGCCGCGCGCGGCGTCGCGGAGATCCACGATGAGGTCGGCGCCGCCGTCCTCACCACCGCGGACGACCAGCTTCCCCCTGGTTATTTCGTTCGCCGGACCGGTGGGACGGCGGGGCAAGAGGCCGCGCCAGCGCTCGACCTCGCGGACGCACCGTGCGCGCGGCTCGGGCAACAGCGGAGCGCAGCGTGTCGGATCCTCGGCGTACACCGCGCGGCAGGCACGCTCGTCGGCGGGTGAGCTTTCGCCGGCACACAACGCCTCGCGGCCCGAAGCCAGCGCCAGGCAGGTGGCGTCGCGGCCACGGCTGCGCTCGCGCGACTCGAGGTACGGGCAGGCGTCGGGATCGGCGGTGGTGGCGGCCACCAGCGTCACACACTTGGAGCGCAGCGACGTGGCCAGGATCTTCGCGCAGCGCTTGGGTTCGTGCTCCTTGCTCGCCGCGAGCAGGCCGCAGGCATCTTGCGCCAGCGTTTCGTAGCCGAGCGCCAGCAGGGCGTCGCCCAGCAACGGCGAGGCGACGCGGAGATCCTGCACGCATTTCTCCTCGGTCGTGAAGCTTTCGATCTCGCCCTTCCAGCTTCCGCTGGGTGGCAGCGGGGGTGCGTCGCCGAGCACCGACGCGAGCGGGCTGGCCGCGTCTTCTGTCTCGGCGGGCGCGCTGGGCGCCGGCGGCTTCTCCTTCTCGCAGCCAGGCAACGCGGCGACCGATACCAGGCTGGCCGCAAAGATCAGCAAAGCCGACGCAGGGCCTTGATGACTGAACGGAAAACCAGTATATAGAAAGTCCACGCTCACCACTACCTCTCCCACGCCCGGCCACATCGGGCGTTCGAGTTGCCTCGCAACTCTCAACAGGATCCCGTACCGCCGCACTCTCGAGGCGCCACACCGGATCGGACGACATCAGGAGCCCACCATGGAAGACAAGATCAATCGTTTGAAGGCCGTCGAGCTCGCCGTTGCATCCATCGAAAAGGAATACGGCAAGGGCTCGATCATGCGCCTTCGCGAAGGCGAACGCCTCACCCCCGACGCGGGCGTCATCCCCACGGGCAGCCTCGGTCTGGACATCGCGCTCGGCATCGGTGGCTATCCGCGCGGTCGCATCATGGAAATCTACGGACCCGAGTCCAGCGGCAAGACCACGCTCACCCTGCACGCCATCGCCAGCGCGCAAAAGGCCGGCGGCGTCGCCGCCTTCATCGACGCCGAGCACGCGCTCGACCCGGCTTACGCCCGCAAGCTCGGCGTCAAGACCGACGAGCTCTTGGTCAGCCAGCCCGACTACGGCGAGCAGGCGCTCGAAATCGCCGACATGCTGGTCCGCTCGAACGCGGTCGACCTCATCGTCGTCGACTCCGTCGCGGCGCTCGTGCCCAAGGCCGAAATCGAAGGCGACATGGGCGACAGCCACGTCGGTCTGCAGGCGCGCCTCATGTCGCAGGCGCTGCGCAAGCTGACCGCCACGGTGTCGCGCTCGAACACCACGCTCATTTTCGTCAACCAGATCCGCATGAAGATCGGCGTCATGTTCGGCTCGCCGGAAACCACCACCGGCGGCAATGCGCTCAAGTTTTACTCCAGCGTGCGCCTCGACATCCGTCGCATCGGTGCCATCAAAGAAGCCCCCAGCGGCGACAAGCGCGAGCCCAGCGTGATCGGCAACCGCACCCGCGTGAAGGTCGTGAAGAACAAGATGGCCCCGCCGTTCCGCGAGGTCGAGTTCGACATCCTGTACGGCCAAGGCATCAGCCGCTCGGGCGACGCCGTGGATCTGGCCAGCGACATGGGCATCATCGAGAAGAGCGGCGCTTGGTACTCGTACCAGGGCGAGCGCATCGGCCAAG
>JAYUXI010000732.1:0-5883 GCA_043753085.1 Myxococcales bacterium
TGGGTGCCGGAGGGCATCGACCCCACCGCCGAAGCGGCGAAGTGGAGCGCCGGCCTCGCTGCGTCCGATCAAGACGGCGAGCGCATCCGAAGGCTGCGCGACGCGGCGGAGGTCACCCTCTACACACCGGGCTCGCGCGCCGGCAAACCGCTCTCGATCTTGGGCTCTCTGTCTGCGCCCGCGGGCGCACGGGCGCTCGACGCCGAGATGCTGGCCGAGCGCGCCACCCAAGTGGCCACCAGCCTGCTTGGTCTGGTCGGCATCGAGGGCGAGCCGGGCAAGAGCCGCGAGCATGTGCTCGTGGCCACCATCCTGCACAAGGCGTGGACCGCCGGAGAGAATCTCGATCTGGCTGCCCTGGTCGGACGCGTGCAGGATCCACCTTTCGAGCGCATCGGCGTGCTCGACCTCGAGGCGTTCTTCCCGAAGAAGGATCGCTTCCAGCTCGCCGTCGCCTACAACGCGATCCTCGCCGCGCCCGGCTTCGAGGTGTGGACCGAGGGCGCACCGCTCGACGTCGCGTCGTTGCTCTGGACCAAGGAGGGCAAACCGCGGATCTCGGTGCTGTCGATCGCTCACCTCGACGACGCGCAGCGGATGTTCTTCGTGTCGCTCTTGCTCGGCCAGATGGTCAGCTGGATGCGGCAGCAGCCCGGCACCCCGGCGCTGCGCGCGTTGTTTTTCATGGACGAAGTGGTCGGGTATTTTCCGCCGGTGGCGATGCCGCCGTCGAAACGCCCGCTGCTGCTCCTGCTCAAGCAGGCGCGGGCGTTCGGGCTAGGCGTCGTGCTCGCCACGCAAAACCCAGTCGACCTCGACTACAAGGGTCTGTCGAACGCCGGCACCTGGATCATCGGCCGCCTGCAAACCGAGCGCGACAAGGCCCGGGTACTGGACGGCCTCGAAGGCGCTGCAAGCGGCGCGTTCGACCGGGCCGCCATGGACCAGAAGCTGGGCAGCCTCGGCAAACGCCAGTTCTACGTGCACGACGTGCAAGCGGCGCCAGTCGTGATCGAGTCGCGGTGGGCTTTGTCCTACCTGCGAGGGCCGCTCACGCGCGAAGAGATCAAGCGCCTCACCACGCCCGACGTACCCGCCACCGAAACGGTACTCATGCAGAGTGCACATGCCTCGGCGGCGCCGCCCCCGAACGGCGACGCCTTCGGCTCGCCGCGCCCGGTGCTGCCGCCAGGAGTGCCCGAGGTGTTCGTGCCCGCCGCCGCCGGCACCCTGTACGAGCCGTGCGTGCTCGGCGCTGCCCGCATCCATTTCGAGGAGCTGCGCACCGGCCTCGATTTCAGCCGCGAGGTGGTGTTCGCCACGCAGCTGAAAGACGGCCCGCTGCCGCTCGCCTGGGACGACTCGACGTGGGCCAGCGTCGACGCGCGCGCCCTGCTGCACAGGCCGTGCGAAGGGGCGCGGTTCTTGCCGTTGCCCACCGCCGCGTCCAACCCGAAGCTGTATGCCAAGTGGCAGAAGGATTTCGCCGTGTGGCTGGCTCGCACGCAGGGCGTGGCGCGCTGGAAAAGTCCTGCTCTCAAGCTGATGTCGGGGCCCAACGAAGACGAGCTCGTGTTCCGCTCGCGGCTCGCCTTGAAGTCGCGCGAAGCCCGCGACGTAAAGATCGATGCCGTGCGCACCAAGTACGCGCCGCGCTTCACGACGCTCGAAGACAAGATCCGGCGCGCGCAAGCTGCGGTGGCGCGGGAGCGCGCCCAGGCCGACGACCAGCGCCTGCAGAGTGCAGCCGATCTGGGGGCTGGCATGTTGGGCGCGTTTCTGGGCGCCGGCGCTCGCGTGGCGGTGGCCACCGCCAAGCGCGCCGCCCAGAACGCGAGCCGCGGCAGCAAGCAGGGCAAAGACGTGGAACGCCAACAGGCCGAGCTCGACGCGCTCATGGCGCGGTACGGCGAGCTGCAGCGCGAGGCCAACGCCGCGCTCGGCACCGTCGCGCAGGGCGGCGATCCGGCCACCACCGGCCTCGAGCTGGTGCTCACCAAGCCCAAGAAAACCGGCATCGCCGTGCACCTGGTCGCGCTGGCCTGGCGCCCCGCTTCCTAGGGCCAAAAATGCGTGGGCAGCGCGTTGCGGTGTGACAGCGCGAGCAAGTCCATCGACAGCGCGATGGTGACGTGCAGCAAAAAGCCCTGAAAAATGCTCTTGGTCTTCATCGCCAGCGAGCCGAGCGCGATGCCTGCGACGATCGCCCCGCCCACTTCGAGGTAGGGTTTGCCGAAGTGGATCATGCAGTACGGCACCACCATCACGAAGATGGCCGCCGAGCCCATGCGCGGCTTGAGCACGGCGAGGAGCCAGCCGCGGAAGAAGAACTCCAGCGCGAAGAACTGTGCAAAGTACATGCTCTCCCACAGGAGAACGTCCCACCAGCTGCGAGATGCGTTCTTGTAGAACGGGTAGTAGGTACCGAAGTCTGGTGAGCGCGCCACGATCACCATCGCGCCGGCCACCACCACGAGAAACAGCGCGTACAGCTTCCAGTGCGTGAAAAAACCGCGGCCGCGCAGGCCCATGTCGAGCAGCGAGTCCTTGCGGAATGCCAGCCACCAGACCGGGATCGGCAACAGGTAGCCCGCCACGCGAGTGAACGCCCAGAAGGCGTGGCCATACAGCTCGTCGTAGCGAACGAGTCCGAGCGGATCCGGACGGTCGGGCCCGATGTGGGCCGCAGCGTAGCGGTCCAGCAGGGGCCGCAGCCCATACTCGAAGTACGGTCGGGCGCCGTAGTACTCGTGGAACATCAGCACGGTGGCGACCAGCACCAGTGCCACCAGCGGGCGCGGATCCCAGTTGCGGTGGTCGCCTTCGGGGATTCTCTGCGCGACCCGCTCGTCCTGCGTGGCGAGACGCATGCGCTCGGCCTCCAAGTCCAGCTGCGCCCAGGTCTTGCGGAAGAACAGGTAGAGCAAAAAGCAGACGACGACCAACATCGGGACCGGCAAGATCGGCTTCACCGCCTCGATCAGCCCCAGAAAGCCCGTCTGCGCCGGGTGCAGCGGGATCTTCACGTGGCCTGCGCTCGCAGCGCCGCGGCATCGAGCCGGGCGAGCGAACGCTCACGACCGAGCAGCACCATGACCTCGAAGAGTCCAGGGCTGGCGGAACGGCCCGTGAGCGCGACGCGTGCAGCCTGCGCGACGTCCTTGATGCCGAGTTGCGCGGAGTCGAGGTACGACTGCATCGCCGCTTCGAGTGCGGGCGCTTCCCAGGGCGTCGCGGCAAACGCGGCGCGCAAGGCACGGAGCCGCGGTGCGGCCTGCGCCACCAGGAATTTCGCCGCGGCCTTTTCGTCTACCTCGGGGGGATCGCGAAACACGTAGTCGAGCATGGCGGCAGCTTCTTCCAGCGTCTGCGCGCGGTCACGCAGCAGCGGCAGCGCGGCACGCACGGTATCCGCATTGGCCTCGAGCCCACGCGCCACCAGGAACGGCATCATGCCTTCGGTGTATTGGGCATCCGGCGTGAGCTCGGGCGACTTCAGGTGCTCCTGCTGGATGGCCGTGAACTTCTTCGGGTCGAACTTGCCATCCGACCGCGAGCAGCCTTCCCACGAGAACGCATCGATCAGCGCCTGGCGCGAAAAGATCTCCTGGTCGCCGAAGGACCAGCCGAAGCGCACCAGGTAGTTCATCACGCCCATCGGCGTGTAGCCCTTGTCGCGGTACTCGAAGACGCCGACCGCGCCGTCCCGCTTGGAGAGCTTGGCGCCCTTCTGGTTCAGCATCATCGGCAGGTGGGCGAACTCCGGCACCTTGGCGCCGAAGGCCTGGTACAGCAAGATCTGCGGAGGCGTGTTGATCATGTGGTCGCGGCCGCGCGCCACCAGCGAGATGCCCATGGTCATGTCGTCGACCACGGCGCCGAAGTTGTAGAGCGGGATCTCGTCCGAGCGGAGCAGCACGAAATCCTGCAGCTCCTTGTTCGGGGTCTTTACCTCTCCGAACACCTTGTCGACGTAGGTGACCTCGCCCGAGGTGTCGGCGCGGTAGCGCACTACGAACGGCAAGTCAGGCTGGTCTTTGCGATCCCGGCAGGTACCCGGGTACTTGAACTGCGCCTTGGGATCGCGCGCCTTGAGCTCTTCGCGGGCGCGATCGAGCTGTTCTTTCGTGCAGTAGCAGCGGTACGCCTTGCCCTCGGTCACGAGGCGCTCGGCATGCTGCGCGTACAGGGGCAGGCGCTCCATCTGCGTGTAGGGTCCATGCGATCCGCCGACGTTCGGGCCCTCGTCCCAGTCGAGACCGAGCCACGTCAGCGAGTCGAGGATCACCTGGCGGCTCTCCGGCGTGGAGCGCACCTGATCGGTGTCCTCGATGCGCAGCACGAAGGCGCCGCCGGTCTTGCGAGCCCAGAGCCAGTTGAAGAGGGCGGTGCGCACCCCACCGATGTGCAAGGACCCGGTGGGGGAAGGCGCGAAACGAACACGGGGAGCGGTCATGGCGGGGGCGGCGATCTACCACGACCAGGGCAAAGCTGCTTGCGGCGAAGGGCGGGCACCAGTAGGTACGCGGGTCCCCATCACCGTACGAGTCATCTCGTACAGAGAGGCCATTCCTCATGAAGAAGACTCCCCTGGCGCACGCCAAAGAACAGTTCAAAGCCGAAACCGCGAAAGACGCGAAGAAGAAGCTCGTCGCCGAGCTCGAGCAGTTCACCAAGAGCGAAGACCTCTGGGTCAACCGCGTGAACGCCGGCAAGGGCATGGCCCACGTCTCGAACTCGAAGCTCCTCCGTCTGCACTCCATCTTTACCGAGGTGAAGGCGAAATTCGGCACCCGCGCCAAGCTCATCGCGCAGATCGCCGAGCTCGAGAAGCGCACCAAGGACGAAGGCTACAAGGCCGGTCTGTCGGCGTACCCGGTGCCCCGCCTGTTCGACCTGTGGAAGTCGAGCACCAAGCGCAACGCGCCGAAGAAGCCCCACGTCCGCACGGCCGAGCCGCCCAAGCCGGTCGTGAAGAAGAAGGCTGCCAAGACCGCCCAGCCGGTCGCGAAAAAAGGCGTTTCGAAGAACCGCGCAAAAAACCCGAAGTGACGTCGTCGGGCGTCTGAACGCCCCGTGGTCGGCGGCGCGCTCTTCTTGGAAGGCGCGCCGTTCGCTTTTTGTTATAGCTGCGGCATGGCCACCGTGACCCTGCGCAACGCGCTCGACTGCTCTCCCGAAGCCTACTTCGAAGGCTGCCTCTTCGACGAGGCGTACACCACGCGCCTCTTCAAGGACGTCTTGAAGTTCCCGGGCATCGAGGTGCTCGAGATCAAGAGGGACGGCGACCTCTGGAAGCGCCGCGTGAAGGTGATGCCGCCCATGACCGGCATTCCGGGCCCGGTGAAGAAGATGATCGGCGACTCGATGTCTTACGTCGAAGAGGGCACCTACGACACGAAGGCCAAGCGCTACACGTACACCGTGACGCCGAGCACCGCGGCCGAGAAGACCAAGACTGCCGGCGAAGCCTGGTGCGAGATCGAGGGCGGCAAAACCATCCTGGTCACGAAGTTCACCATCGACGTGAAGGTGATGCTCATCGGCGGCAAGATCGAAGAGAAGATCATCGACGATCTGCGCGCTTCCCTGGATCAAGCTACGCCGTTCATCACCAGCTTCGTCAAGGAGAAGGGGCTCTCCTGAGCGCCTTCTGGCGCGGCACCTGGGCCGTGTTCAAGAAAGACGTACGCATCGAGATGCGTACGCGGGAGCTCGTCACCACGGCGGGCTTTTTTGCCGTCCTGGTCTGCGTGCTTTCGTCGATCGCGTTTCTCGCAGACGACGGCACCGCCCCGGGCGCCATCTGGTTGCCGGTCACGTTCGCGTGCGTGCTCGGACTCTCGCGCAGCTGGCAGCGTGAGCGCGAAGATGGCGCGCTCA
>JAYUXI010000733.1:0-5861 GCA_043753085.1 Myxococcales bacterium
CGCGCGCCGGCGCGAAGGCCTGCGCCCATCGACGTCAGGCCAGAGCGGCTAATCCGGCTTGCGATACCAGGGGCAGCGTCGCTGATGGCGCTAAGGTGGTTCTCGACGCCGCGCATCCAGCGGGCCTGGCCGAATGCCTGGCGGATCTCGGAAGCTGCTGCGAGCCCGCTCGTGACCGCGCCGGCCGCCGCGCCAAGGCCAGCCCACTGGTAAGACTTCCGGTGGTGGTTGGGACGCGTGTCCTCCTCAGCAGCCGCGTGCTTCATGTGGGCAAAGTCGCCCTTCGGCTGGTCGAACTCGCCCGTTCCAACTGCGAAGTGGGGGCGCTGGACGATGCTCGTGTACGTCGCCGTACCCGGGCGCTTGATGTCCTTCTTCATAATCTTCAGGTCGCGCACGCGCTCCGAGTCCGGCATGCCAATGCGGACCGGGCCCCGTGCGATGTTCTTCTTCTCCGAACGCCGACCCATGAGGTGCGAGCCGAGCGCGCCGCCACCGATGCCGAGGATGGCGGCGCTCACGCGGGCCGCGTCCAGGCTCTTTGTGGCGAGACCGATGCCGCCGCCGGCGAGCGCGCCAAGGGCCCCGCCGCCAAGAAAGCCGCCAGCGCGCGCGCCGATGGACTCCTCAGAGGCGCGGCGAGCGAGCTCATGCGGGTGCTCGACCTCGTGCGTGATGTGGCGCGCCTTCTGAGTCTCGAACCGGTTTTTCTCCTTGTGGTAGGCCCGGTGGATCGTGTGCTCGGCGATGGCCTGAGCGCGGACCCGGCTACCGGACGCGATGGCGGCCGTGTACTTGGGGTTCCTCAGGAGCAGGTTCTCGATGTCGGTCTCGACCATTGCGGTTTTTGTAGAGGGAGCGCCGTGCTTGCGCTGGTTCATTCGTGCGATGACGGCGCCTGTGGCGTAGCCCGCGGCCGCGCCGCCGGCAACGGCGATGGCCGGAGCGAAGAGGGCAGCCGCGGTTGCGGTGCCCTGCGTGTGTCGGCCGAGGTCGCCGAAGTGCTTGGCGATCATCTTGGAGGCCGTGTGGCGGTACTTGTTGCCGACCGCCGCGCCGGCGAGCGTGCCTGCGATGCCGGTGGCTGTGCCGATGCTACGTCCACGTTCGCGGGCGCGCATCTTCTGGCCGTACGGCGAGTCGTCGCCCGCCTTGTTGGACGCGATCGAACGCGCAGCCTGCATGCCCATGAGCACGCCTGCTGGCACGCCTGCGTCGCGGAGCAGCGGAACGAGCGAGCCCACCTTGCGCACGCCGTTCTCGTCGGCTGCAAAGTGGCCGGTGTATTCCCGGTTGTAGCCGCGGCGGCCCAGTCCGTACGCAATGCCGCCGCCGACTGCCATGGAGATTGGGCTGGCGTATCCGGTGTTGCCGTACGACATGGCGCCTCCGGCAACAGCACCGAGTCCAGTAGCGATTCGCACGTTCCGGCGCGCCTTCTTCTTCTTCTTCTCGAAGTCGATGATGTGGTCCAGCGTCTGAATGGTGCGCTGCGCGAGAGCTTCCTGCGCAGGGTCCACAGCCGATCCCTCCTTGGCGAACAGGCCGAACATGCGGTTCTTGCCTGCCTTGCCCGTTGCCTTTTCGACGTTCTTCGTGCTGTTCTGCACGTTCTGAGCGGCCTGCTCAATGTTCTTGACGACGCCGTTGGCACGCTCGCCCAGCCCCTTCGCCATTCCGTGAGCGTGAACGGCACCGGCGCCGGCGGCGCCTCCGAGGGCGGCCGCTCGGCCGATCCGGTACGGGTTGACCGGTCGACCAGAGTCGCGGTCGGCGATGTTCTCACCCTTCTGCTTGAGGTAGTTCGCGCCGGCGCCTGCGGCGCTGCCTGCGACGGCGGCCGACGCACGCGGGTGCTGCATGATCATGGAGCCTGCGCGGGAACCTGCGGATTGAAGTGCGGCCTTGACTGCAACGACTGTCGATCCGATTTTGGTGTACTGACCGCCGTCATCAGAGGTAATATTGAAGTCGTGCGGACGAAACTGACGGGCGTGGAGGTACCGAAGGCCGCCCACAACAGCCGCGTTAGATAAAGATGCTCCTGCTCCTGCGATCACGCGGAACGGAATGGGTGCCGGAGACCCGTTGTACATGAGAGCAGATGCCGCGCCGGTAAGCACGCCTGCACCTACACCCCACTTCTTGGCTGACTGCAACGCCTCAGCCCGCCCCTTTCTCTTTTCGTGAACGACGGCACTAATGCCATCGCCATGACCGACGTTCCACCGGTTCTCATCCATGACCTGCCGGTACTTCTTCTCCAGATCCTCCTCACGCTTGGAGGCGTGCTTCGGGTACTGGTTGACGGTGTCGTAAGTCTGCTGCGCGTTGTGGACTGCTCGGTGACCCGCGTACGCGCCTGCGGCCGCGCCGGCCGCCCGGATGCCAAGAGCGCCAACACCGGAGCCGATCGCCTTGATGGGTGTAGAGGTCGAGTGGCGAGCGAAGTAGCGCGTCGAGGCGCCGCGCGAGAGGCGGTGGCCAAGAGCCGCGCCGGCGAGCGCGCCTGCGCCCTGCATCATCTGCCGGCGACGAAGCTGCGGATCAACGGGCGCCGGATTGCCGGCCTGGTCAAAGTTGGAGAGCTTGAGCATGAGGGGGTCGGAGCGACGGCCGCGCCGTCTGAGTTGGGCCAAAAGGCCTGGGTTACGCGAGCGAAACGCCTACGACGTCGTCGTCCTCGTCGGACGTATCAAACATGGGGTGCGCCGCGGCCGCGAGCTGCGAGAGTGGGCCGTTGGGAAGCCGCACAAAATCTCGGCCCTTGTAGCCGCGGTGAAGCTGAACAACCTCGGTGCCTTCTCGGCCGCCGGACTGATTGCCGTTGCCTTCGATCGTCTGAAACGCCGCGCCCGTGAACGAGTGGCCAAGCCCCGTGTGGGTCCAGTCGGCCGAGTTCTTCGGGCTACGCACGAGGAAGATCGAGGGCCCGGCGCCAGACGGCTGCTCTCCTTCGCGGACGAACAGGCCTGCGGTCTTGGCAAGCGCCGCGATCTGGTCGCAGCCGAGCTCGTAGCCCAAGAGCGGCTTGGTTCCGGTTGCAAGCGCGGCTTGGCGGAGCATAAACGAGACAAAGCCCGCGCACCACGGCCAGTTTGCGCCGTGCTGCCCGCGCATGTAAAGCTTTACCCACGGCCCGCGGTTGGCGCCGCCGATCTCGTGGGGATTCTGGAGGTCGTGCTGGCGGGCGATCCTGAGCACCATGTCGCCGAAGCCGCCCTCGATCTGGGGAATCCGAAGGGCCGCAAGGAGCGGGCCAATGAGAAAGAGCCACGTCGCTGCGTCTACCTCGCCCGTTGCCGGAAGGCCAGCCGCGCGCTGGACCGCGCGCACCGCCTGCGTCGTGCCAGGTCCGTAATCGCCGTCGACGACCACCTTCTGGCCGCGAACGACGCAGAGCTCCTGCACGCGGCCGGCAGCAACCTTGTTAGCCGTGCCGGGCCGCGTAACGGCTTCGGCCGAAAGAAGGATTTGGTCGAGCCAGGTGACGCCGACGGTCTTGTACGCGTCGAGAATGGGCTGAAGGTTCATCTAGGCCTAGAAGTTGTGGTAGACCCCAGTGTCACTGGAGCCAGATTCGCGGTAGTCGTCGCCGTAGGCGGCCACGTCTTCGTTCTGCAGGTAATCTACCATGTCCTGATGCTCGTCAGGGATCACGAGTCCGGTGCCCGTTTGGCGCACGCCGGCGACCGCTTCTCCGTAGCCAAAGTCGCCTTCCTGCCGGTCGAGTCGCTTCGCCATGAGGGCGTAGCTCGAGCAGTGTACGAAGTCGTCCGTTCCCGTGTGGCCGTAGCGCAGCGAGCGCGTCGAGCGCGAAAGCTCGATCGTCAAACGGAGCCAGTCGTCCGTGAACTCCTTGGCGACCTCGTAGCGCGGCAGGATCATGCGGCCGTTCGTGATCTCGAGGCAAAGCTGGTCAAGCGTCCGCGTGCGCGGCACCATCCACTTCTTCTCGTTCATCGAGTAGGTGCACGTCGGGTTCTGCGCGCCGTCCTTGTAGTGGAAGATGGCGACGCGGTGCTCGCCGAAGATTCGCTGCAGCTCGAGGTCGAAGTGGTACCCAACCCCGTAGTCCGCGCCAAGCCGCTTGACTTCGAACTGGCGCATCCAGCCGGCAACCTTGTTCAAGATGTGGAACCCGTCGTTGGACCCCTTGCCCCGGAAGCGGTGCGCGAAGATGAGCTTGAGCTTGTTGCCGATCTGCGCCCAGACGGAGAAGATCGTGTAGCTCGCCGTGTCGTCCATTTTGCCGGCTTTCTTGAAGCTCATCGCCCAGTCGAGTCCGGCGTAGCAGACATACTGGCGGTTGGCGAGTGCTACGGCTTCGATCTCGTCGTCGGTCACGGGCAGGTCGTAGTCCTGGCAGATCTGGCGCACACTTCGTTCGGTGATCGGCATCGTGCCCTCATCGTGCGGCAGTGCCATGACCTCGTTTTTGAACCGGCGCTCGGGCCAGTTCTCCCACCGGTCGAGCACGCCGTCGCCCATCTTGGTGCGCCAGCGCGACCATGGCATCATCAGACGCACGACGCGGTAGCCGTCGAAGACGCCCTGAGGGTTGTGGGCAAGCCACTGGCCGTGCGGGATGATGCGACCAAAGGTCTCGTCGTACTTCTCGGCGTCAAACTTGCGCGCGACGCCGCGGGCGCGGTTGAGGTTGCGGCCGCAGTTGGTGCAAAAGAGGAAATCCTTGTCCTTGGCGAGCGAGTCGATACCGATCGGCCGCTGCCAACCCTTCGTGAACTTGCCGGTCTTCGGGTCCTGCTCTGAACAGTGGGGGCACTGCATGTGCCACTCCCACTGGCGCGAGAGGTTGAACTGCTTCTGGAGCGGGTTCTGGCTCGAGAGCGGCGTGCCGGTGTAGACGTAGAACGCCTTCTTTCGGCCGTCCTTGCCGTCGAACGTGGCCGCGCACTCCTCGATGACCGGAATGTCCTCTTCGAGCAGGCTCTGGAACTCGTCGAGGAAGATGTCGTTGGCCGTGTTGCCGCGGACTCGGTCGGCGCCCTGCGCGCCGCCGGTCGAGCGGAGCGTGATCGTGGACCGCGTATTGAACTCTTTCAGGAGCACGTTCCAGGTGTTGTTTTTCGTGACGAAGGCGGCCTTGAGCTCGGGCGTGTAATCGAAGATGCGGTCGAGCTTCTTGCGCGAGAAGTCGCCCACCTGTGTGTTGGTCGGCGCGATGTAGAGCGCCGAGTTGCCCTTGACGTCCATCGCTCGCAGCGCCGCCACGTTCCGAAGGTACGTGGTCTTGGTGCTCTGCCGACTCGTCAGCAGAACAAGCCGGTCCGTCTCCCCGTCGTAGATCGGGATGAAGAACGGCATCGCCTTCAGGCGCCACGGGTTGCCGTCGTCGGTCTTGAAGAAGACCTCGCAGCGGCGGTGCGTCGGAAGGCGACGCTTGCGCCGGCGAAAGAGAAGCGGTGGAGGCAAAACGAATGGAGTTGTCCCGGCCTGTTGGAGGACCGGAAAACGGACGTACTTTTGGTCCGTTGGGCGTCCGTCGTCGGCGCCGAGTTCCCAAGATACACAAGCGCCTCCGGCGCGACACCATGAAGGCCTCGCTCACCAACCTCCAGATCGCAAAAGCGGTCACGCCGGCTGGATCCGGCTTCTTCGTCGACGTCAACGACCTCATCGGCAACTTCAACCAGATCTACGAGCACATCCTGAAGCTGCTCAAGATCACAGGCGATCCGTACGTGACGCCGGTTACGAAGGGGCTTGTCGGCTTCTACCGAACCGACCCTGATGAAAAAAAGGAGGCGTAGAGGGGGCCCGAAGGCCCCCTCCCCGTTCAGTGAGTGCGCATGTTGCGGAGCGTGTCGTCGACCTCGCGGCCGATCGTGCGCGGCAGC
>JAYUXI010000734.1:0-2359 GCA_043753085.1 Myxococcales bacterium
ACGAGCGCCACCTTGGGGCGCTCCGCCCCGGTGATGCCGTTGGCGAGCACGATGGCAAACGCCAGGGCCGGATACGCGATGCGCACGGTGTCGAGGTACTGCAGCGCGTGGGCGAGCACGAGCGGCTCGTCGTCGAAAAAGGCGAGCACGCGCTCACCCTGGAAGCCCAGCACGACCGTGAAGATTGCCAGCGACGCAGCCGCGTAGCCCGCGAAGATCAAACCGGAGGCCTTCGCGCGTTCGATGTGGCCTGCACCCAAGTTTTGCGCGACGAACGTCTGGGCGCCATTGCCCCAGCCCATCGAAACGAACAGCACCATCGTGTCGAGCCGGAACACCACGCCCATGGCGCTCTGCGCCGACTGGTCGTGCTCGGTGGTGAGCACGCGCGCCACGAACGACGCAAGCATCAGCATGGCCACGATGCGCACCACGAATTCGGCCGACGACGGCCAGGACAGGCCGAGCATGCGCTTGAACTCGGCGCGGCTCCGGCGAAAGCCGGGTCGGGGCGCCGCCGTCTCGGGGGTGCGTAGCAGCGGGAAGCGCCGGACCAGCAAGAAGGTGATGGGCACCAGCGTGATCACCCGCGCGATCACCGTGGCCCACGCCCCGCCGACGAGACCGAGGTGAGGAATGTGCAGGATCCGCGCGATGGTGTTGCCGAAGGCGAACCCAGGCGGCGCTCCATCGGGCCCGTAGATGAACGGCACGGCGAGCACGAGGTTGAGCACGTTGCCGAGCACGAGCAACGCCACCGGCGTCTTCGACGAGCCGAGGGCGCGCTGCACCGTGGTGAGATGCAGCAGGAAGAAGATGGTAAAGTTGCCGCAGAACAGGATCCTCAAGCAGGGCACCGCCACGTCGGCCACGGCGCCTTTCACACCGAGGATGTCGCGCACGACGATTCCGGCGCCGAGCAACCCCACCAGGGCGAAGAGGGCGCCCATGACGCCGAGGATCCAGAGTGAGTGGCGAAATGCGCGTGCGACTCCTGCCGGATCGCTCGCGCCTTTGCGGCTCGAGATCAGGTTGGCAGTCGCGGTGGACACGCCGTAGGCCATGATGCTGCCCACGGCGGCCAGCTGATCGCAGATCCCCAGTGCGCCCACGGCAGGGCCCACCTCGCCCGCCGGTAGGCGCGCGACGAGGTACGCGTCGACGAGATTGAAGGTCGTTTGCAACGCCATGCCGAGTGCCAGCGGCAACCCGAAACGAAAGGCTTCGAAGGCCAGCGGACCCTCGAGAATGCGGCGGTCGGTCTCTTCCACGGACAGACCGCTAACAACTTCGCGCGGTATTTGCTGGGCATTTGCGAAAAGGTCCGGCACCCTGAACGGCACCTTGGGCAAAGACACCAGGTTCCGCTCGACGTTCCCCGTTCCCCCGGACGGCCAGGGTTTTCGCACCTCGGCTTGGTGCGGAGTGGCGCCCCGGCTGGGCGACGCACCGGCGCTGCTGGCGCCCACCTGGACCGATGCGCTCGCGGCGGCCGCGAAGGAGGGCAGCCGCGCCGGTCTCACCTGGATCGACGTGCCGCTTGCCGGCGCCGCGGAGCCTGGCGGACTGCGCGAGATCACGCAATCGTATGCCTCGATCCAGGCGAAGGCGCTCGCGGTCGCCGTTGGCCTGCAGGAGCGCGGCGTGCGGCCCGGCGAGGGCGTGATGGTGATCGTGCCCGGGGCGCTCGAGCTCGCCGCCGTGCTGTTCGGGATCGTGCGGCTCGGCGCCATTCCCATCCTGGTCGAGCCCCCGGACGGCGCGCAAGAAGGGGCGGCGGCCATCACCGCGCTGGAAAGCGCTGCGTCACGCTCGGGCGCCACGTTCCTGGTCACGTCGAAGACGCTCCGTACCAAGCTCGTGCGGCTCGGGCAGAAAGTGCCGGCGCTCGCGCGCGTGGCCACGGCCGAGTCGTTGATCGAAAGTAGCGTCACCGGCAGTACCACCGCGTCGTTGCCGGCGCCGGGCAGTGCGAAGGCCACTCTGTATGTGCAGTATGCACACGACGACGGGCCGCATGGCGTGGAGCACACCCACGCCAGCGTGCTCGGCAACGTGCATGCGCTCGGGCAGGCCGCGCGCGTCAACCGCAGTGACCGGCTACTCTCCCTGGCGCCCAGCCACCGCGATCTCGGGTTGGTGGGGGGTCTGCTCTTCAGCGTGTACTGGTGCGTCCCGCTGGCCGTGCTTTCGCCCGCGGCCTTCGTGCACGATCCGGGGCAGTGGCTGCGGTCCATCACCGAGCGCCGAATCACCATCGCGGCTGCGGGGGCTCCGGCGTTCGACCTCGCCACCGAGCGCGCTGGCGACAGCACCGGCCTCGACCTGTCGTCGTGGCGCATCTTGCCGTGCCTGGGAG
>JAYUXI010000735.1:0-5857 GCA_043753085.1 Myxococcales bacterium
GCCGCCGAGGCACTTTCTCTCAGGGGCAACGTGCTGCTCGAGAGTGGCAAGAGCGCCGAAGCACGCGCCGCATTCGACGAGGCGTTTCGTCTCGATCCGTCCAGTGAGGCCGCGCTGCTCGGACAGGGCCAGAGCCTCTTGCAAGCGGGCCGTTACACCGAGGCACTGTCACGCTTCGAAGGGGCCGCAAAGCTGCCGAAGGCCACGTCCGCGGCGCTGGTCGGGATGGCGCGCACCAAGCTCAAACTCGAAGCCGCCGCCGAGGCCGATGCGATTCTCACCGCCGCGCGCAAGACCGCGCCCGACGATCCGCAGATCGCCTACTGGCTCGGCGAGGCCAAGCGTGCCCTCGGCAAGTCAGACGAAGCGCTCGCGCTGTTCGAAGCCGCGGAAAAAGCGTACGGCCCGAGGAATCCCGAAGCGTTCTTGCCGTACGCGGCGTCGGCCAAGATCCTGAGCCAGCGGGGCGACGAGGCAAAGGCGCTCGCGACGCTGGACGCGGCAAAGAAAGCGCTGCCCGCCAGTGTGGCGCTCGACCGAGCATTCGGCGATCTGGCCGCCACAGGTGGCCGTTACGACGCCGCCATCGTCCACTACCGCAGTGCCTCCGCGCGTGATTCCAAGGACTGGTCGGTGCATCTTGCACTCGCCGAGCTGCTGCGAAAGTCAGGCAAGCTCGAAGAAGCCGGCCAAGAGCTCGACCTCGTCAGTGCCGCCGACAAAGATTTCCCCGGCCTCACGCTGGCGCGAGGCGTGTTGCTCGAGCAGCGCGGCAAGCTCGACGAAGCCTTGGCGCAGTTCAAGGCCGCGCTGACCGCCGCCCCCGACGACCTCGACCGAGTGCTCCGCGTGGGCGCCGCGTATCTCGCCGTGGGCAGCGTCGACGAGGCCATGCCGCTGCTCGAGCGCGTACAGAAAGCCCGCCCCGACAGCGCCGAAGCGCAACACTACCTCGGGCGCGCCAAGCTGCAGCGCGGTGGGCCCTTCGTGAGCGACGCGCTGCGCCTGCTGAAGCGGGCCGCCGAGCTCGACCCGAACAACGCCCAGTTTCACGTGTATGTTGCATGGGCTGCCAACGAGGGCACCCCGCCTCAGGTGCAGATTGCACGCGAATCCGCCGAACGCGCACTCGCCATCGACAAGCAAGAGGCCGATGCCTACTGGCAGCGCGGCGTGTCGTTCCTGAAGGAGGGCGCGTTCGTGAGCGCGCAGGACGACTTGCACAAGGCGGTGGAGCTCAAGCCGGAACGCGCGGAGTCGCACGCCGCACTCGCCGAGTGCTACGAGGGACAGAGCCTGTTCGCGCAGGCCGTGACCGAGTGGAAGACGGCGATCGCAAAGAATTCCAAGCCTGCCTACTGGCGCTATCGTTATGGCCGCCTGGTGGCCGAGCGCGGTGGTCACTCCGAAGCAGCCCCGCACCTCGAGTACGCCGTCACCGAGGGCAGCAAGGCGGCGGTCCGTCCGGGTTGGCTGACGTTGGCGCTGTTCCAGGAGGCGCAAGCGCTCCGCCGCGTCGGCCGCACCAAGGACGCACTGGCCGCCTACCGCGACTACGTGGCGAGCGCTCCGGCGTCCGCGCCGGATCGGCGCGACGCCGAAGCAGCAATTGCCGCGCTCAGTGGCATCCGCGAGCTACCCTAGGGCAACTCAGCGCGGGCAAGTCGCCGACGGAGCGACGTAGCCGAACGCCAGGTACTGGAAGGACAACTCCCCGGCGTCGGGGCCTTGTCCCGGCTGCCACGCTTGGCCATCGTCGCTGTAGAAGAAAGGATTGCCCGGACCCGATTCGGATACACCCACGTACGCGCCGGAGGGAGCGCGGGCGATGAGATCGAAGCGAACGCCGTCCGGCAGCACTCGGGACGTCCATGCGACGCCATCCGCGGAGGAATGGATGCGCCCGGACGCGGCCACTTGAAACGCGCCGTCGATGACTGCCACGTTGCCGGTCAGCTGCTGTCTGTCGCCAGGGTTCTCTCCGATGTCGAACTTGCCCACCGGCAGCTCGGCACCCGTGGCGATGTCGACGCCGCAGGTGTCGCCATATTCGCCCACCGAAACGAGGCGTCCGCCGCTTGCCGCGAAGCCGCCGGATTGCCCAATTCCGCCATGACGCGCGCCTACGCAGCTTGCGACGGCGCGCCATTCCGGGTCACCCGGGCGAAGAAACGTCGCAATGGCGTCGGCCCCCGCCGCAAAGATCCCCTCGAACGCGCCGCCGCCCCTCTCGTGCGGCGCGCCGGGCTCCGGCCGCGGCGTCCAGCTCTGGGCATTGTCCGTGGATTCTGCAAGTCCGCCGGCGCCGACCAGTACGAAGCGATCGCCTACGAATCCCACCGAGGCGTAGCGCTTGTCGAGGACTTGCGTCTGCCAGTTCACACCGTCCGTGGTGACATGAGCACGACTTTCAGCGACGCCCCAGCCGGTAAGAAACACGAACGTGCCGGCGCCGTAAGCCAAGCTCTTTGGCGTATAGACCTCGTGCTCGCCGTCCGTTTCCGCGATCCGTTGGTCGGCAACCCAGCTTCGCCCGAGGTCGCACGACATGATTCGCCGGCCGCCATATCCCACCGCGACGAACATCGGCACCGTGAAGGGCGAGGCTGGGCCCGCGTCTTGCGCGGCGTCGCCGGCGCGACCTGCGTCGGGCATTGGTGACGGAACGGTGGCACCGGACGGAGCACCTGGCGGCAAGGCTCCCCCGGCATCGCGGGCGGACGAATCCTCTGCGGAGTCCGTGCCCGCGCAGGACGCGCAAAAGAAGACGACGAGGCCGAGCAGCGAGCCCGCAAGCGGAACATGCTGCGAACGATTGCCGAACGGGAGGAGCAGAGACGCCGACTGGTTCGCCATCACCCGACGATACACGCGCGTGAACACACACTCGAGAATGCGTTCGTCGAAGTATCACTTGAAAGTCATATTCAATATCCCTAAGAGCTCTCCGCGAGAGTGTGGCTCGGTGCTCCGCCTCTGGATTCCGAAGAAAGGTCATTGGCGATGAAGCTGTCTTGGTTGCGCGGCGCCCGTCCGGTAGCGTCCTCCGCTCTTTTGGTCGTGCTGGCTGGCGCGTGCTCGAGCGATCCCGTCGGCCCCGACACCACCGCCTCCGCGCTGGACCCGGCCGAAGCCACGGCCGCCCTCGAGGTGTACGCGTCGAACTTGTCTGCAGCCTACACCGAGTCAGTGACCGACGCCGAGGCGCTCGAGGTCAAGCTCCAGGCGCTGGTCGCCACGCCGAGCGCCGCCACGCTGGAAGCGGCGAAGGTCGAGTGGCTGAAGTCGCGCCAGAACTACATGCTCACCGAGGGCGCCCGCTTCTACGACGGGCCCATCGACGCCGAGCCCGAGAACTACGAAGGCGCGCTCAACAGCTGGCCCTTCGACGAAGCGTACATCGATTACGTGACCGACGGCCCCACCCGAACCGAGGATGGCCTCCCCGGCGACGGTGGTCTCATTGCCAGCGACGTTCCACTCACGCCCGAAAACTTGGACGACCTGAACGCCGAAGGCGGCGACGAGAACATTTCGGCGGGCTACCACGCCGTGGAGTTCTTGCTGTGGGGCCAGGCCGTGAGGGACGTGGGTCCGGGCGAGCGTCCGTTCACCGACTACGACGGGAACGACGCTGCGCACGGCGACACGGCCGCGCGGCGTGGCCAGTACTTGATCGCCGCGGTGGACGGCATAGTCGGGCATCTGAAGTCGGTCGCCGACGCCTGGAAA
The DNA here is from genome assembly GCA_043753085.1 of Myxococcales bacterium. Classification (GTDB taxonomy): domain Bacteria; phylum Myxococcota_A; class Polyangia; order Polyangiales; family Polyangiaceae; genus JAYUXI01. Next base: position 3,733 of record JAYUXI010000735.1, read on the forward strand.
GAAGGCGCGCCGTATCGCACTGCGTTCGTCGCCAACGAGGGCAACAAGAGCATCGTCAACGTGCTCAGCGGCCTCGGCAAGATGAGCAAGGGCGAGCTCGCCGGGGAACGCATCAACGCGGGCCTCGAGTCGAAAGCGCGCCGCGATCAGCACAACTGCTTTTCGAGCACGACCCTCGTGGACTACGCTCGGGACGCCCAGGGCATCTACGACATGTGGCTCGGCAAGCACGGCGCCGTGGACGGCAAGGGCATCGACGAGCTGGTGGCGAAAAGCGACCAGGCGTTGGCCGACAAGATCACGGCGCAGCTCAAAGGCTCGGTCGACGCGATCCAGTCCGTCTCGGTCCCGTTCGAAGCGGCCATCCAGGGCCTCGACACCGATCCGAATCGCGCAAGGTTGATCGGCGTGCGCGACTCACTTCGCACGCAAGGCGACCAGATGGGCGAAGCAGCGGCCGCTCTCGGTCTCAGCCTCTCGGTTCCGGACAAGAACTGACGCATGCGCGCGCTGCCCATCTCTGCCGTTCTGGCCGCACTCGCCCTGGGTGGGGCGAGTGCTGCGTGCAGCAGTGAGGACGCGCCCGCGCCTGTCGAAGATCCCGGCGGTGATCCACGCCTCGGCGGCGACACCACCGTGCTCGACGAAACCAAGCTCGCCTACTCGCAGCGCGCCGCCAACCTGCGCGGCGACCGCGAAAACCAGTTCGATTTCGGCCACTCGCTGTTCAACCGCAACTGGGTCACTGCGCCCTCCACCACCGACGATCTCGATGGGCTCGGGCCCCTCTTCAATCAGCGTGCGTGCAGCAGCTGCCACGCCCGCGACGGTCGCAGCGAGCCGTTCACGCGGGACGGCGAGATGCTCGGCATGTTGCTGCGCCTCAGCGTGCCGGGCGTCGGCCCGCACGGGGGTCCGCTCGGCGATCCCACGTACGGCGGCCAGCTGCGGCCCGCCGGCTTGCTGGAAATCCCCGGCGCCGGTACGCCGCGCGTCAGCTACGTCGAGATCCCCGGCACCTACGGCGACGGCACGCCGTACTCGCTGCAAAAGCCCACCTACTGGGTGGAGAACCCGAGCTACGGGCCGCTCGCCGAAGACGTGATGATCTCACCGCGCGTCGGTCCCGCCGTGATCGGACTCGGCCTGCTGGAGGCGATCGCCGAAGACGCGCTGCTCGCCAACGCGCACGAGCCCGACGCCGACGGCGTGAGCGGCCGGCCGAACTACGTGTGGAACGACCTGACGGCGCGTCAGGAGATCGGCCGCTTCGGCTGGAAGGCGAACGAGCCCACCGTGATGCAGCAGTCGGTCGGCGCGTTTCTCGGCGACATCGGCATCACGTCGTCGGTGTACCCGAACGAAACCTGCACGCCGGCAATGACCGCCTGCAACCAGCGTGCGGTGGTGGGCGAGCACCCCGAGCTCGGCGACAAGCACCAGGCCGCAGTGGGCATGTACATGCGTACGCTCGGCGTGCCGGCCCGCCGCGACGTGAAGGATCCCATCGCGCGCAAGGGCGAAGCTCTGTTCGACGCGATGGGCTGCGCCTCGTGCCACGTCACCACGTTCCAGACCGGCGCGTACCCCGAGGTGCCCGAGGTCGAGAACCAGCGCATCCATCCGTTCACCGACTTGCTCCTGCACGACATGGGCGACGAGCTCGCCGATGGTCGCCCCGACTTCCAGGCCAGCGGTACCGAGTGGCGCACGCCCCCGCTCTGGGGCATCGGCCTGCTGAAGACCGTCAACGGCCACGAGTTGCTCTTGCACGATGCACGCGCTCGTGGGATTGCCGAAGCCATCCTTTGGCACTACGGCGAGGCCACCACCGCCAAGGAGCGCTTCCGAAACGCCCCGGCCGGCGACCGCGAAGCCCTCCTCGCCTTTCTCCGTTCGCTGTGATCGCCATGCAAAAGACTCACCTTCTGTTCCTGTTCATGTCGATTGCCGCCGGCGCGGCGCTGGCCGTCGGCTGCGGCGACGAAGGTACGGCCGCCCCCGAGACCGACTACTCCGCGCTGCTCAAAGCCGTCAGCGAGCAAGTGGCGATGCCCGCACACCAGGCCGCCACCGACAAGGCAGACGCGCTCGTCGCCGCGCTCCGTGCGCTCGAAACCACACC
>JAYUXI010000736.1:0-2355 GCA_043753085.1 Myxococcales bacterium
GTAGCTGCCTGCAGGTCCTGGGTCGCCGGGCGGCCCAGGACTTCGGGGAGGTGGCGCGCCGGCAGACCGTCAGAAGGGCGTACGCTGCGCACGTTGACGCTGGTCAAAAGCTCGCCCACGCGGATGTCCTCGGCGACGAATAGCGACCGCCGGAAACGCAGGCTCGGCACTTCTTCTGCCGAAGGCCCAAACCTGGGGACGCCGATGGCCTGCTCGGTGTCGCGGACGGAGCGCACCAAGAATGCGAACTCATCGGGATCGAGGGAGAAGAACGAATCGGGGCCGCCTACGGAGCGATCCACGATGAAGTGCTTCTCGACGATCTTTGCTCCAAGCGCTACGGCCGCGATGGCTGCCGTGGCGTCACGGGTGTGGTCCGACAGTCCGATGACGGTTCCGAACGACGCCAACGCGCCGAGACTAGCCAGCCCCATTGCCTCCGGCCGTGCCGGGTAGGCGGAAACGCACCGCAAGAGAGCGAGCTGATAGTTGCCTACTGCGTGACAGGCATTGACAGCTTGTTCTATTTCACCAAGGGACGCCATTCCCGTACTCAAGATCATCGGCTTGCCACGCCGCGCCACGTGCTCGACCAGCGGCAAGTCGGTCAGCTCGAACGATGCGATTTTGTGAACCACTGCACCCAGGGCTTCTAGAAATTCGACCGCCGTTGCATCGAAGGGCGTCGAAAAGAACACGAGCCCCAACGACTCCGCGGCGGCCTTGAGCTCGGCATGCCACTCCCAAGGAGTCATCGCTTCGGCGTAAAGGTCGTGTAGCGTTCGCCCAGCCCATACATTCTTCGTCTTCACCACGAACGGATCTGCGTCGCTTCGGAGCGTCAAGGTGTCGGGCGTGTACGTCTGCAACTTGATCGCATCCGCGCCAGCCTTTGCCGCCGCCTCGACCGTACGCAACGCGATGTCGCGCTGCGCGCCGTGATTGGCCGAGAGCTCGGCAATCAGGAAAACGGGATGCCCGTCGCCCACTTCACGAGAACCAATGCGAATAGAAGGCATGTATCGGACGGGGGTTGAGCACGGCGGCCCGAGGCCGGCAACGCTAGTGTAGATGCAGGATGCCGAACTGGAGCCCGCGTGTTCTCTTCCGTGTCGACGGGTCGCACCACATCGGTGGCGGGCACGTAATGCGCTGTCTCACGCTCGCAAACGAGCTTGCGCGTCGCGGGGCGCGCACGCACTTCGCGTGCGCAAACCCCACGCCCGCTCTGGCCTCGCGGATCCGTGCGCTTGGTCATTGCCTCTCGCTGCTGCCCGAGACCGAGGAGGCCCAGGCGCTCCGGCCCGGGGAAGAGATGGCGCCTTGGACCGCGGCACGGCAAACTGCAGATGCGCAACGAACGCGAGAAAGCGTGGTGGGTGCGAGCTTCGACTGCGTCGTTGTCGACCACTACCGCCTCGATGAGCGATGGGAGCGCGATTCTCGACACTGGGCCCGTTACCGCGTCGTCATCGACGACCTCGCCAACCGCAAACACGATTGCGAACTCCTGCTGGACCAAACGCTGGGACGCGACCCCCGTGCGTACTCTGGCTTGGTGCCGCTCCGATGCGTCGTTCGTGCAGGCTCCGACTACGCGTTGCTGCGGCCGGAGTTCGCCCGTGTACGAACCGCCGCCCTGGCCCGACGCGGCGGGAACACGGGCGTCGAACGCTTGCTCATTTCGCTCGGAGGAACCGACGTTGGGGGCGTCACGGCGGCCGTGCTTCGTGCCGTGGCGATCGCTGCGGCTCACTGCACGCTCGACGTGGTCATCGCCCCCGACGCCCCCAGTCATGCGCCGGTCCTGCGGATGGCACGTGAATCGAGCAACGTGGTAGCGCACGTCGATCCGCGGAACATGGCGTCCTTGATGGCTGCCGCAGATCTCTCGATCGGTGCTGCCGGAACGACCAGCTGGGAGCGCTGCTGCGTCGGGCTTCCCAGCGTGGTGCTCGTGCTGGCAGAAAACCAGCGCTACCTCGCACAGAATCTCGTGCGTGAGGAAGTCGCAGTTCTTGCGAGAGACGTCGCCGACCTCGGACCGGAGCTGACGAGGCTGCTCGCCGACGTGGAGACGCGGAGCCGGCTTGCGCGCCGCAGCGCTGCGTTGGTCGATGGGCTCGGGACGACGCGTTTCGCCGACGACATCGAGGGACTGGTGTCGTGATTCAGGGCGACGGACCGTAGAGGTCCGCGTAGATCCGTCGCGCGATGTCGAAGTTCCGATGGGTCGTCGCCAGGGCGCGATTCTTCGCCATGAGTTCGGCGCGAGAGCCGTCGAGCAATGCGCTCATCTTCGCGATCGCCGAACGGCACCCGTCTACCGAGAAATCACGCCAGATTACTCCGCAC
>JAYUXI010000737.1:0-2355 GCA_043753085.1 Myxococcales bacterium
GGCCCGATCGTGATGGTCCAGGTCGACAACGAAGGCGCCGCGTACTTCCGCGACGGACTCTACGACCAGGACTATCACCCCGACGCCATCCGCATGTTCCGCGACTTTTTGCGGAACAAGTACCAAGGCGGCGTGCACGAGCTGCGTGCCGCCTGGCGGCAATCCGATCTGCAGTTCGCCACCACCGATCCGCCCACCCGGATGGACGCCGAAACGGCAGACCAGCTCGCGCGCCACCTCGATTGGGCCGAGTTCCACGAAGATCTGCTGGCCACTGCGTTCGAGCGCCTGGCCTCCGCCCTGCGCGACGGTGGCCTCACGGGCATTCCCACCATGCACAACCTGCCGCCCGGTGAAGCTGGCACGTCGCTCAATGCAGAGCGCTTGCGCGGCGCGGTCGATCTCGTCGCGCTCGACTACTACCACTCCGCCGAGCCCGGCTCGCACGGCGTGCTCGAGCGCCGCACCGGCGAGCTGGTGAGCCGCACCCACGGCCACGACCAGCCGGCGTTCGCAGCCGAGATGGGCGCTGGCTACCCGCCGTTCTTCGCGCCCACCGACGAAAAAGATTCTCTCTACACGCTTCTGGCGGGCCTCGGGTACGGGCTGCGCGGCTTCAGCTTGTACATGGCGGTGGACCGCGATCGCTGGGTGGGTGCCCCGATCGACGTGCACGGCTACCCGCGCAAGCACGCCGACGACTACCGGCGCATCACCGCGGCCCTGCGCCGGCTCGAGTTCCACACGCTCGAGCGGCGCACGCCGGTGCGGCTGGTGTTGCCACGCAACATTCGCCGCCTCGCCCGCGCCACGCACGCGTTCGGACCGATCACGCAGGCTGCCTTCGCCATCGCCGGCGCTTCGTACCGCGAAAGCTGCCTCGAAGAGGAATTTGGTCTGGGCGAGGTTCCCACCTTCACGGCCGAGGCGTATCTGCTCACGTTCGAGCGGGCCTTGCGCGCGCGCGGCGTGCCGTACGCGCATGCCGGCGGCGAAGGCCTCGCGGCCGCCACGCGCGGCGCCGCGTGGGTCGTGTGCGCGCTCGCCGGGGGCATCAAGCCGGCCTTCGTCGCCACGCTCGCGGCGCTTGCCGCCAAGGTCACGGCGGGCCCGTCGCTGCCCGAGCGTGACGGCAACTTCCAGCCCCTGGCGCAGCCGTTCGCGGTGGGCTCGCTCGAGATCCTGCCGCTCGACGACGCAGCCGACGTGGACCGGCTGGTGGCCAAGCGCATCGAGGAGCTCGCGCTGCCCACGTACAAGGCCAGTCCAGACGAGATCCACGTCACCGTGCACCACGATCCGCAGGGCTCCCTGCGCGCCGTGTTCGTGATGAACCCCACCAGCGCGAAGATCACGGCGCGCGTGGCGGTGCCGGGCGTGTCCGAGCTGATCGACCTGCTCGAGCCGAACCACACGACCGTGGTAAAGCGCCACGGCGTGTTCGAGACGATGGTCGAGCCGCGCTCGGTGCGGCTGTTCGAAGCGCACTGATCCAGCGAGACGAGCACGGCGCGACGAGCACGGTTCGTGGTGTCTCAGGCACGCGACTTGCGGCTCTTGACCATCGAGAGCACCCAGCGGATGTCGCCGATGTCCACGCCCTTGCTGCCCAAAATGACTGCGGTGTACACGAGACCGTCGAAAACCAGACGCCACGGGCCGAAGCGTTCGAGCGCTCGATGCGCGCCGTAGGCCGCCGCGAAGGAGAGACCCGACTTGAGGACGGCGCCGAGCAGACGCCCGTCGAACGCGCGCCTGCCAAGTGCACCCAGGAACATCGCCGCCGCGAAAAACTCGAGCACGGTGAACACGAGCGCGTCGGCCATGCCGGCGCCGCCCTCGCCCCAGTGACGGAACCCATACGGCACCGCGATCCACATCAACAGCGGCTGAAGGGCCAAGCGCACCAGCGAGATCACCGTGACCGTCCACGAGCGGCCGAGGATGATCAGCGCGGTGGCAAAAAGCACCGCCGCGTAGGTGAACACGAACGACGGCGCGAGCTGCGCCAGACTGGGCGCGCCGGGCAGGTACTTGGGCCCGCACGCGAGCCGCATCCAGAAGTCGGCACCGAACGAGATCATCATGGTGGCGGGCACGGCGACGATCAGGATCCCCTCGATGGCGCGGCGCAGGATGGCGAAGAACTCGTCCTTGCTGCGCTTGACCGCGCGCGTGAGCAGCGGCGTGATCACCCATGCTTCCAGCGGCGCCAGCAGCATCGCCAGCGACGCGATGTTCTGCGCCGCCGAGTAGAAGCCCACCTCTTCGTCCGACGACCACAGCCCCAGCAAGCTCACGTCGAGCTTGTTGCCCATGGTGTACGAGATCGTGTTCACGAAGAACGGGATGCAC
>JAYUXI010000738.1:0-13782 GCA_043753085.1 Myxococcales bacterium
CGTGCGGCGGTGCCGGATTCCACAAGCTTGCGCACGAGCGCGATCACTCCCAGTACCAGCGGCACGGCCAGCATGATGAGCGGCACGACGACGCCCAGCATCACCAGAAGCGTGGTGGCGGCGGCAGCTCGCTTGGGACCACGCAGCCGTGGCTGCACGCGACGCATCAACGGTCGCGCGACGATCGAAACCCACGAGGCAACCAGCAGAGCCGGCCACAGCGGAAGAAACACGTATCCGGCGACCGCAATCAGCACCAGAAGGAACACGCCAGCGATTCGCCGCTCGTCTAGCATTTGCGCTGCACGCTACCATGACCCCGTTCTCGGTCTTCGCACTCTTGTTCGTGTTGTGTGCGCTCGGTCGTGTGTTGGCGAAATGTCGCGTCGTACCCGACGGCGCTGCCGCCACGCTGAACGCCGTGGCGCTGTACGTCTGTTTGCCGGCGTCGATCGCATTGAACGCGCCGAAGCTTGCCCTGGATCGCTCTCTCGTTTCCTTGGTCGCATTGCCATGGATTCTCCTGACGCTGGTAGTGATCTCGGTCACGGTGCTTTCGCGCGTGCTGCGCTTCGATGCCGCCACGCGCGCGTGCCTCTTGCTCCTGGTGCCGCTCGGCAACACGTCGTTTCTCGGATACTCGCTGGTACCCGCGCTCGCTGGCCCGGGCGCGCTCAAGTACGCGGTCGTCTACGACCAGTTCGGCAGCTTCTTGATGCTGTCCACGTTCGGTTTGGTCACCATCGCCTCGATGTCCGGCACGCAGCGTCCCAGCGCCGGCACGATGGCCTGGCGCGTGCTGCAGTTCCCGCCGTTCGTCGCGCTGGTGCTCGCCCTCACCGTGGTGCCGGCGCAGCTTCCCCCGGCCGTCGAATCGGCGCTGGCGCTGGTGGCGGCGGCGCTGCTGCCGCTCGTCTCCCTCGCGCTCGGCATGCAAGTGGAGCTCGCGTTGCCGAGGGCGCACCGCGCCCCTCTCGCGCTGGCCGTAGCGCTGAAACTGTTGGCCATGCCGGCCGCAGCGCTTGCATTCTGCACGCTCTTTCACGTCACCGGCGAGATGCGCGCGGCGGCCGTGCTCGAGAGCGCAATGCCTTCGATGATCACCGCCGCCGCACTGCTGGCCATGGCCGGCATCTCGCCAAGGCTGGCCGCCGCGATCGTCGGCTACGGCACGCTTCTGTCCGCCGCCACGTTGCCGCTGTGGCGACTGGCCCTCCAGTAGCGCCTGCGCGCTTCGTCGGTCTTGCTCGGCGGTGGTTCGACGGCTAGTTCACGCGCATGGAGGCGTACCTCGATTTGCTGCGCAAGGTCATGACCGAGGGCCAGCCGCGCGAAGATCGCACCGGCACCGGCACGCTCGGCGTTTTCGGCCACCAGATGCGCTTCGACCTCGCCGCCGGGTTCCCGCTGGTCACCACCAAGAAGGTGCACGTGCGATCCATCGTCGTAGAGCTGCTCTGGTTCCTGCGCGGCGAGACCAACGCCGACTGGCTGCGCGATCGCAACGTCACCATCTGGGACGAGTGGTCCACCGCGGAGCAAACCGCGCGCTTCGGCCGCCAGGCAGGCGATCTCGGACCCGTGTACGGCCACCAGTGGCGCAACTTCGGGGCCACCAAGACGGCAGAAGGCTACGCGTCCGACGGCGTCGATCAGATCAAGCGGCTCCTCGCCGAGATCCAGCGAAACCCATCCAGCCGGCGCCTGATCGTCAGCGGTTGGAACCCGAAGGAAGCGGAGCAAGTCGCGCTGCCACCGTGCCACACGTTGTTTCAGTTCTACGTGCACGGCGGCAAGCTCTCGTGCCAGCTCTACCAGCGCAGCGGAGACGTGTTTCTCGGTGTGCCATTCAACATCGCCAGCTACGCACTGCTCACGCACATGGTAGCGCACGTGTCGGGGCTGCAGCCCGGCGAGCTCGTCCACACCCTCGGCGACGCGCACCTGTACCGCAATCACCTGGAACAGGCGACGCTGCAGCTGTCGCGCCCGCCGCGCGCCCTGCCCAGGCTGGTGCTCGCGCCGCACGTCACCGATCTGTTTGCGTTCGAGCCAGAAGACATCGCCTTCGAAGGCTACGATCCCCACCCGGGCATCAAGGCGCCGGTGGCAGTATGATGCCGCTCGCCTTCATCGCCGCCGTGGCCCACGGCAACGTGCTCGGCAAAAACAACGCGCTGCCCTGGCACCATCCCGAAGATCTGAAGCACTTCAAGGCGGTGACACTTGGCCACGCCATCCTCCAGGGCCGCAAAACCTACGAGTCCGTGGGGCGCCCGCTGCCCGGCCGTCGCAACCTGGTGATCTCGCGCGATCCCACCTACCGCGCCGACGGGTGCGAGGTGTTCGCCTCGCCAGAAGAAGCCGTGGCGCGTGCCCGCGACACCGATCCGTGTCCGTTCGTGCTCGGCGGCGAAACCATCTACCGCGCCTTGTTGCCGCTGGCCACACTTGTGCACCTTACACGCATCGACGAGCATCACGATGGCGATGCGTTCTTTCCGGAGCTCGACCCGGGCGAGTGGCGCGAGACTTCGTCGCGAGCCGGCACCGATCGCTGCCTCACGTTCCTGGTGTTCGAGCGCCTCTGATCACTTCGCCGCGGCGGCGATTTCTTCCGCGTGCTTGGCGCGGTCGGCAGCGAGCTTGGCTTCCGGGGCGGCGCCAAGCTGCTTTTCGGCGCGGCGGTACTGTGCAGCCAGATCGTCGAAGTACTTCTTGCCGGCCCCCTCGGGAGGCGCCACCTCGCGCAACAGCGCAGCGTCGTACGCGGCAGCTCCGGCATACGCTCCGCCCTTTTTCGCCACCGCGTCGAGCGCATCGAGCTTGCGGTAGCCCAGCGCCGACGGCGCGCCAGCGGCCATCATCGCCACCACGTCCTTGGGGCCCTGGTGCAGTGCCAGCGCCAACGCCACCAGGAACTCGTTGGACTCGCTGCGCGGCAAGCTGGCCACGAGGTCGAGCGCGGCGTCGGCACTGGATCGACGCCAGTGCGCGGCGGACAGGCGCAGCGACGTGCGGGCCCGGGCCGCGCGCTCCTCCGCCGCGGCATTCGGCAGGGCCGCCTTGCGAACCTCCGGCGCAAAGACGGTGGCGCTCGGCCCGCTGGCTTCGGCCGCCAGCGCCGGTCCCTCGGCGGCGAGCTGCGTTCGCAAGAACGGCGGCACGAGCCTGCGCGGCGACTCCGTTCCGACGCTTGTGGTGAGCGCGGGAATCAGCAGCGCGTCGAGGGCATCGACGCGACGACCGCCGTACATGGAGGCCAGCAACTCGCGTGCATGTTGCATACGTGGCGATCCGCTGATCACGCCGTAGTCGCCAAAAATGCGGAGGCCGACCAGCGTGGCGTCGCGCCCGCGGGCCTTGCGCGGCTCCAGCGCTTGCTCGAGCGCGCTCTCGTAGATCTGGCGCAGCTCGGGATCCTTCTGGAACTCGGGCGCGGTGGGCACCTGACGCGCCACCTCGACGAAACGAAGATCGGCGCGGCCGGCCTCGACGGCGAGCACTGCCTGTCCCGCGCCCGAGAGGCTCGCGCCGAGCGACGACAGCTGCTGCACGAGGAGCGCTTGCGCCTGCGCCCACGGTGCAAGCTTGGTGCTCAGGAACTTCTGCGTGTCGGCCTTGGAGTAAGGCGGCTTCAGCGTGGGCTGGCCGATCACCGTGCGCGACAGCTTGGAGCCAAGCGACTGCCCGACGAGCAGGTGCTGCATGCTGGCCGCGACGCCCGCGGGCAGCTTGTCGAGCATGGGATCGGTGATGCCGTCGGCGCATTCGACCGGAGCGAGCTCGGCACGGAGCGCCGTGACGAAGCCGGCCGGCAGCTTGCACGACCCGAGGACAGCCAGTGCCGCGTCGCGCTCTGCTTCCGGCTTGGCGAGCGCTGCGTCGAGCAGACCGAGCGAGCTCGTTTCGTCGGCGCAAACGACGGCGGCCTTGCTGGCTTTGGGCAGCTTGCAGGTGGCGGGGCGCGCGGCGAGGCCCTTGGCGGCCTTCAGCTTCTGGAAGGTCTCGAGGTCGGGCGCCGTTCTCGGCTCTTCCGGAAATCGGTCGGGCTCGTGATCGCTAGGCAGCGCGAACGCGTCGGCTCCGGCGACTCGGTCGGTCTGCGTCGGTCCCGTGGCAGGAGCGTAGCTTGGTGCGGGCGCGACGGCCCGGCCGCCGCCGCACGCCCCGAGCACCATGCACGATCCCAGACCCACCGCGCGGAACGCTTGCCTCATGGGTACCCGCGCATAGCACGCGCATGCTAAGCGCGCGGAGCGTGAATCCGCTGCACGCTCTCCTGCTCGGCATCGTCGAAGGCCTCACCGAATACTTGCCCGTGTCGTCCACCGGACACCTGCTGCTCGTGTGCGCCTGGCTCGGCATCGAAAAAACCAGCGCCGACACGTTCTCGATCGTCATCCAAGCCGGCGCCATCCTGGCCGTGCTCGTGCACTACCGCGCGCTCTTCGCGAGGCACATGCGCGGTCTGGTGGAGCGCGATTCGGCGTCGTACCGCCTGCTCGGAGCGCTGGTGCTGGCGTGCGCACCCACCATCGTGATGGCACTTCTGTTTCGCAAGGCGATCAAAAAATACCTGTTCGGCAACGTGCCCGTTGCCATCGGCTTGGTGGTGGGCGGCATCGTCATGATCGCAGTGGATCGGCTGCGGGCGCGTTCGGCGTCGCGCGAGGGTCTCGACACCCTCCGCACCCGCGACGCCGCCATCGTCGGTGCGGCCCAGATCGCAGCGCTCTGGCCAGGCACGTCGCGCTCGCTCGCCACCATCGTCGGCGGCCAGCTCGCCGGCCTGTCCGCGCGCACCGCCGCCGACTTCGCCTTCTTGCTCGGCCTGCCGACCCTCGGCGGAGCCTGCCTGTACGAGGGCTACAAAGAGCGCGCCGTCCTCGCGCGGATTGGCGCGCTGCCGGTCGCCATCGGGCTCGTCACCTCGTTTTTCGTGGCTTGGCTCGTGATCGCTGCCTTTCTGCGCTACCTGAAGCGCGGCTCGCTGGTGCCGTTCGGGATCTATCGCATCGCGCTCGGCGCTGGCGTGCTCGCCTACGCGGCGTTCGTCCGGTAAGCTCCAGCCTACGCCCGTGCACGCTCGCCTCGCATCGCTGCTTTCGCTCGGGTCGTTGCTCGCGCTGGCGTGCTCCTCCGAGCCCGCCGGCAGCATGCCCGCGGTCTCGGAGGACGAAGTGCGCATCGACACCCGCAGTGCGCTCGCCCGCGCCCAGTACGACGCCAACGTCGACTTCGTGACGCGCTACCGGCCCACTTGCACGCGCGCCAAGCGCGCCGGCGTCAAGCGCGTGCTCGTCACTGGGTTCGGCCGGTTCCTTTCCATCCGCAACAACGCCACTGGCCGCATCGTCAGCGCCCTGGCGGGGCTGCCTTACCCCGCGACCGAGCCGCCTGCAGAAGGCGAGATCGACCCGCCGGCGCCCCAGCTCGCGGTCGACCTCACCACCGTCGAATGGCCGCTGTCCGGCCCCGTGGAGGTCTGCGCGATGATCCTTCCGGTCGTGTGGGACGTGGCGCCCCTGCTGCTGCTGCGCGAGCTCGACACGTTCCAGCCCGATCTCGTGCTGATGAATGGCGTCGCGGGCGCCCGACAGGACCTCTGGATCGAGCTCGGCGGCGTAAACGACGCGAGCCCCCTGCAGGATGGCAGCGGCATCCTGACCCCGTACGACCAGCGCGACGAAAACGGGAACATCCCCATCCTCGTCGATGCGCCGCGCACGCATCCCAACCTCATGTCGTGGGCCTGGGTGCAAAACGCAGCCCGCGCCGCCCGCGAGGCCGTGACCGAGCGCGACGACGAGCTCGGCAACGTGCTCACCGGGGTCTCGCTCGCGGGATTTCCTCGCGGAAGCAACAACTATCTTTGCAACAACATCACGTTCGTCACCAGCTACCTGATGGACCACCCCGACGTCACGGAACGGCTGCTTGTCGCCAGCACACCGGCCGCAGGCAGGCCCAACGCGGTGGCTGTTCGCGTGACGCGCGATCACAGCGCGATTCCGAGGGCTTTTCTGCACTGGCCCAGCGAGCTCTCGGTGGGCAATCGGGCCGACGACGGCGCAAAAATCCTGGTCGCGATGGCCGACGCGCAGCTCGCGGCCGCAGACTTCGGGGAGCCACCAGTGCCCGGCTCGAACGACATCGCTGCGCCCGCGCTTGGCGGCGGCGAAACGTTTTGATCCGCCTGCAGACGTGAAGCAGCGTTCGTACCGGTAGTGAACGGTTGGCCACACACGGGTTCGCTCGAGTCCAGGCAGCGCTCGTTCCAGGTGGCAATTGCCAGGGCGTTCCGACAATCACCAGGCCCCCGTTCGTGGCGCTGGGCCATGGCACGTTGGGTGCATAGACTCTAGACGTGGACCAGGAGCTCGCACGCAGCGCGACCACCCACGGCACGGAGGCCACTTTCGTCATGCTTAGTCGACCCACGCTCACCCGCTCACCATCTGGTCTCACCGCGTTGTCGCTTTGCGCCGGCGTATCGCTGGCCCTGGTGCTCCTGGCAGAAGGCCAGGGCTTCGCGGCAGACGATCCGAACTGCCCGCCCGGCAGCTGGTTCTGTGGCGATCAAGCCGCGCAAGGCGCAGCCCCGGCGACGGCCGCTCCCGCCGCAGAAACCGCACCTGCTACCGCCACCCCCGCTGCAGCCGGTACGCCGCCGCCGCCGGTCATCATCTACCAGGCTCCCTCGAGCGAGCCGCCGCCGCCCTACGTGTACACTCCCCGCGATCCACCGTTGCATCGTGAGTGGGCGCTCGGCGCAAACCTGCAGCTGCCGCTGTACGTGAAGCGCAACGGCAGTGACGGCGGCGCCATGGGCGGGGTCGGCGGGCTGCTGCGCTTTCGGCCTCGCGGCGGCGTGTTCGCCATGCAAGGCGAGATCGGGTCGTACTTCGGCTCGGACTACAACAACGACCGTCGCTCCGAGTTTGCGATGGCCGGAAACATCATGTTCTTCGTGATGCCGAAGAAGAAGACGTCGCTGTACTTCCTCGGCGGCCTCGGCTTCGCCACCGCGCATGTCAGCCGCGGCCGCAACGACTACTACGCGTACGAGAGCACGGGCAGCGGGTACTCGCAGCCCTCCTCGTCCAACTTCGCCTACTTCGGCGCGCAGACCGGCATCGGGCTCGAGGTGGGACTCGGCAGACACTTCGCGCTCGACTTCCAGCTGCGTGGCTTCATGCGCCAGCGCATCGACTCCGCGCCAGAGCCCGAGTTCATCTCGTCGTCGGGCCAAACCACCAACGCCTCGGCGGGTGGACTCCTTTCGGCCGGCCTCTCGTACTACTTCTGATCCAGGCCGCCTTCGGACATACGTCGCGGACTTGCGAGCCAGTGCGCTACATCTAAGCAGTGCGTCTGGCTCGTTTTCGTTCACTCGCGGCTGCCGTGGGCGCGGGCGCCGCGATTGCGTGTGGCGCGCCACCGCTCGACGTGTGGCTCGCCGTACCGACCGGCCTGGCCGCGTTCGCCGCGCTGATCGAGCTTCGTTTTCGCGCCGACGACGCGCAAGACCGCCTTCCGCGGCGCGCGCTCCTCGGCGGCGCCACAGGTTTTGTTTTCGGCACGACGGTCAACGTCTGCGCACTGTCCTTCGTCCCGGCGGTCATCGCGCGCTTCACGCCGCTGCCGTGGGCGGCGGGCATGCTGGCGCTGCTCCTCGTGGCGATGCTGCAGAGTTTGGCATTCCTGGTCACCGCGCTGTGCACGATCTGGCTGCGGCGGTTGCGCGTGCCGCTGCCCATCGCGTTTGCTTTCGGGCATCTGCTGGGTACCCACGCGCCCGCGGTCTTTCCGTGGACGATCGCGGCGGGCCTCGTGCTGCAGCCGTGGTCGGTGCAAGCCGCCGACACGTTCGGCGAAACGGGCGTGGCGAGCCTCTGGGCCCTGGTCGGCGGCAGCTTGGCCTCGGCGGGCCTGGCGCTCCATCGCCGCGAGCGCCACGCCGCGGGGGTACACGCGGCCGTGGCTGCTGCGTTGGCGGGCGCCATCTACGTGCATGGCACACGCACCCTGGCGCGCATCGACACCGCGCGCGCAGCTGCGCACATCGCGCGCATTGGCCTGGTGCACCCTGCGTATCCCGCCACACTGCGCTGGGAGCCGTCTGCGCGCGAGGCGCTGTCTGCGACCCTGCATCGCCTTACCACCGAAGCCGAGGCCCAACGCAGCACGCTGACGGTCTGGCCCGAGAGCGCGCACCCGTATCGCATCCCGTACTCGACGCGTCGTGACCAGCAGCCACCCTTCGGCGTGCTCGGGCCCCGCGTGCACGGACCGGTGCTGGCCGGCGTGCTGCGCCGCCGAGACGCGCAGCAAGAGACCAACTCGGCGATTCTCGTCGAACCGGATGGCCACTTCGACACGCCGTACGACAAGCTCTTCTTGCTGGCCTTCGGCGAGCGCGTGCCGCTGGCCGACCAGATCCCGTGGTTGAAGCGCACGTTCGCGCGCGGTCTGGGGCTCGTTCCCGGTGAGCGCAACGTGCTGCAGCACACCGGGCAGATCACCACCGGCGTGCTGATCTGCTTCGAGGACACGCTGCCGAAGGCCTCGCGCAGCCTGTATCGCAACGCGGTCGAAGAGCGCTTGAACCTGATCACCAACCTGACCAACGACGGCTGGTTCACGGGCACCACCGAGCCGCTGCTGCACGTGCGCCTGGGCAGCATGCGCGCCGTGGAGACGCGACTCGACCTGGTGCGTTCCGTGAACGGCGGGTACACGGCCCACGTGGATGCCGCGGGCCGCATCGTGGCCGAAGAGCACCGCGAGTCGCCCCAGGTGCTCCTGGTTGACGCGCGCTTGCTGGATCACGGCCCCACGGCGTACGTGCGGTTCGGAGAGCTCCCGGCGTTCGGGGCGCTCACGTTGGCCGGTGTGCTTGGACACCTGGCGGTCCGCCGAAGAGACAAAACGAAAAAGGCGCTCTCCGCGAGGAGAGCGCCTTCGATTCCCTAGCCAGGCTCCCCAGCCAGGTTCCCTAGCCAGGTTCCCGGAGAGAACCCGGCGCGGGAATCACTGCACCATGTCTTTGAGGGCCTTGAGGGCGCTCGCGCGGATGCGGACGCTCTTCGGCTTCGCCTTGGTGACGACGAACTCGCCCGGTTTGAAGGGGTTCGGCTTCTTCTCGCCGCCCTTGACGGCAGCCTTCTCGACGGCCTTGAGCTTGAGCAGGCCGGGGATGACGAACTCGCGGGGCTTCTTCTTCAGCTCTTTTTTGATGAGTTCGGTCAGACCCTCGAAGATCCGGTTGACGCTCTTTTTGTCGAGCTCGCTGAACTCCGAGAGTTCCGTGATGACCTGGGCCTTGGTGAGGCGCTTCTTGTCGGACATTGGTACTTTCTCCTACGAAATCAATAGATGTTGTTGTCTCTGTCCTAGCTCACGAATCAGGCGAGTCAGGCGAGTCGAGTGCCCGTTTGATGAAGCAACTCGTTCGATTTTCGGGGGTTCGACCGCAACGTGGCCGAGCGACGCCGACCCACCTTGGCCGTTCCCCGCTCATCCGTTCACCATGGCTACACGCTGATTTCCATGCCCGCAAGTCAAATTCGCCGCACATTTTCACGTTTTTTCGCGGCGCGCCCGGTGATCCCCTTACTTTTTGCCCTTTTTCGGACGCGCCGAGAGCGCCGGGAGCAAGATTTTCTTCGTTTGATTACGGGTAGTAACGGACGCCACGAGGCGCTTCTGCGCCCGCGCCCGTGAAGCCTGAAGGGCCGCCAAAACAAGCCTCTCCGTCTCTGCGCGCATCGCCCGATCCTGCGCCGCGGTGGCGTGATCCCAACCCAGGAGGTGCAGCAGACCATGCGCCAGAAGCATGGTCACCTCCGCCAGGAGCGGCTTTTTGGCGGCTGTCGCCTGTCTCGCTGCCGTTTCGACGCTCACCACCACGTCGCCGAGCATGGCCTGCTCTGCGTTGGCAAACTCGCCTTCGCGCAATGCGAATGCGAGGACGTCGGTGGGTTTGTCCTTGTGACGATAATCACGATTGAGGGTTTGTATGTGCTCGTCACCGGTGAACAACACCGACAGCTCCGTGTCGTTCGGCAACGCCAGTGCCCTCAGCATCGCGCGCAGGCGGGCGCGCAGCTCGGGGAGTGGCAAGGCCTCGGGCAACGGCACGTCACGAGACAAGAGGAGCTTGGCCATGTGTCGCTCATACCACCTGCGCCGGTTCCAGAAGCGAGCCGCAACGCTTCTCGGTTGCTCGACCGCAGCGCGAGATCGCGGCTCGAAATTTGGCCCACCGCGCGCCATCTGAGCACCTTCGGCGCCATGCACGAACGGGATCGCCGCCGCCATCGCATCTACGTGACCCGCAACACGGAGTACCACGTGCGGGACGGGTTCTGCGTCGCCGTGCGCGACCGCCGCACTGGCGAGTTCCTGCGTGGACACATGGCGCGCGGCCGCCGCGTGCAAGGCGGTCTACGCTTCGTGCCAGGCGCGATCGTGCCGCACGTGGGCGAGCCCGAGATGGGCGATTGCCTGTATTTCTCGGCCGACGGGCGCGATCTCGTCACCTCGTCGTTGCTCGAGGTCGGCCGTCCTTCCAGGGAGCTGACCGAGGCGTATCCGAACGCGACGACGTACCTGGTCGAGGACGATGGGCGCAGCAGCTTTGCGAACGCGGGCTGACGTCCCGC
Organism: Myxococcales bacterium; assembly: GCA_043753085.1. GTDB lineage: Bacteria > Myxococcota_A > Polyangia > Polyangiales > Polyangiaceae > JAYUXI01. The sequence goes on from JAYUXI010000738.1 coordinate 10,671, forward strand.
CACACTCGGCGTATTCTCTGCCGCGCCCCATGCTCACCCTTCCGGCTCGTGCCGACTTCCGTGCCCGGCCCATCTTCACGCCGCGCCTGATGCTGATGCCGCTGGACGGTGCCGCCGCGCGCGAGATGCACGAGGCCATCACCGCCTCCCGGGCCGAGCTCGAGCCGTGGCTGCCATGGGTTCCGTTCACCACCGACGCCGACAGCTCACTGCAGTATGCAGAGGCAAGTGCGCACGACTGGGACGCGGGTCGTGCCAGCCGCTTCGTCATCCGTGATCGCGCCACGCACGTGTTTCTCGGGATCACCGGGGTCGAGGCGTGGCAGGCGCTGCACGACTCCGGCGACCTCGGTTACTGGCTGCGGAGCAGCTCGCAGCGCCACGGTTACATGACCGAAGCAGCCCTGGCCACTCTGCACTGGGCGTTCGAGACTGCGGGCGCGCACCGCATCCGCGTGGCCGCCGCCACCGACAACCACGCATCGCTCGCGGTCATCCGCCGTTGCGGTTTTCACTTCGAGGGCATCGCACGGCACGCCGAGTTCGTGGCCGGGCGCTGGCTCAACCACGCCGTGTTCGGGCTGCTCGCCACCGACATCCCGCGATAAGCACTCGCCGCAGGCGATGCGAACGCCGGCGAAGCGGCTCCAGACCGGAGCACCGCTACATCCCGAGGCGGCGGAGCGTGTCGAGCACGTGACCGAGCTTTTTGACCTGCTCGTTCTGGCCGCGCGCCATGCTTTCGATCTGCGTGGTGGCATCGACGAGCTCGGCCGCGCCCCGGCTCTGCGCCTTCTGCCCCTCGCTCAGCTGCTGCACCATGGTGGCGATGCCGCCGATGGCTCCGGTCACCTGACGGCCGCCGCGCGCCTGTTCCTGGCTGCTCTTCTCGACCAGCTGGGCGATGACGCGCATCTTCTCGGCGCTCTTGAGCACGTGCTCGGTGCCGCGGGCCTGCTGCGCGGTGGCGGCGGCGATCTGCTGCACGGTTTCGGCGATGCGACCGATCGAGTCGGTGACGTGCTTGGAGCCGGTGGCCTGCTCGACGGTGGCGCGCGCGATGGCGCGGACCATGTTGGTCGACTTCTTGGACGACTCGAGGATCTTCTTCAGTGCACGCTCGGCCTCGTTGGACACCTCGACGCCGCGCTCGACGTTGTGGGCGCCGCGCTCGACGGCGTGCACGGCGTTCTTCGACTCGGCCTGGACGGTCTTGATCAGATCGGTGATCTCGCGCGTGCTGGTGGCGGCGCGCTCGGCCAGATCCTTGATCTCGTCGGCCACGACGGCGAAGCCCTTGCCCTGTTCGCCCGCCTGGGCGGCAATGATGGCGGCGTTCAGGGCGAGCAGGTTGGTCTGCTCGGCCACGTCGTCGATGACGTTGACGATCTGCCCGATGGCGTCGATGCGCGAGCCCAGCGTGGCGATGACGGCCACCGCTTCGAGCGAGCTCTCCTTGATGCGGTTGATCTCGCTCAGGGTCTTGAGGATCGCCAGGGCGCCGGTGTCCGCGTCCACCGACACTTCTTCGGAGAGGCGCGCCGTTTCGTTGGCGTTGGACTGCACCTGATCGATGGACAGATCCATCGCATTCATCGAGGAGCTGGTCTCCGCGGCGGTGAGCGACAGCGCGTCGACGTTGCGGGCGACCTCTTTGATCGAGAACGCCATCTCCTCGATGGAGCTCACCGTTTCGCGCACGCTGCCGGACAGCTCGGCCACGTTCTGGGCGACCTCGTCGTTCGCAGTCGTCATGCGCAGGATCGACGAGCTCGATGCGTCTGCGTTCGCCGCGAGCGACGCCAGGCCGCTGGCCAGGCCGGTGACCTCTGCATTCACTGTCTTCACGATGCGGCTGGTGTCGGCGGCGATGCCGAGCTCGCGCTCGACGCTCTCTTGCAGCTCGAGGGCGGCTTCCTGGAAGGCTTGCCGCGCCTCGCGCAGCTCCTTTGCGCGCACCTCGGTTTCCCGCTCGGACTTGCGCTGGGCGCGCGAGAACTCTTCGAGCTCGGCGAGCAACCGCACGGTGTCCAGCGAGGCCCCGCGCGGCACGGCCCCAGGACGCTCGCCCGCCGCGATGCGGCGAACGGCGTCGGCCACGGCGTCGATGTCGAGCGAAGTTCCGCTACCCGCCCACAGCACGATGCCGAGGGCAAGCACGAGTACGACGACCGGAGCGATGGCCTCGTAGCCAGCGGGTACCTTGGTGATGGCCATGACCAGCACCGCGATGGCGGCGGCGGCGGCGAGCTGCTTTGCGAGTGCGGGGGACATCAAGCCGGGGTCCGAAGCGCAGAGCGGGCCACGATAGGCTGCTCGTCCGGCACGGTAAAGGAACAGAACCCCAGTCGCTGCGCCGCGGTAGAAAGAGCCGCCTCGCTGGCATCGATGCCGAGAAACCAGCGCTGCTCACGCTTGGCCACGGCGAGCGTAGTGCCGCTGCCGGCGTACGGATCGAGCACCAGATCCCCCGGCGCCGTGAGCGCGCGGATCAACCGCTCCAGCAACGCCTCCGGCTTCTGGGTCGGATAGCCGGTGCGCTCGCGGGCGATGGGCGCCACCAGGCCGATCTCCCACACATCGCCCATCGGCACGCCGCGGCTCTCGACCTGTTCGTTGGACGAGCGCAAACGCCGGCCGTCGGGACCCACCACGGCCTTTTGCTTCTTGGTGCCCCAGGTGGCCAGCGTCGACGGCGCCAGGGGCTCGTAGAGCGGGTTCCAGCGCGGCGTGGCCTTCGGATCCTTTCGGTAGCGCAGCAGCACGTCGTGGACGTTCTGGAAGTTCGGCGTCTTCGAGGGCCAGCGTCGATAGCGCCAGATGACCTCGCTCGCGAACGCGTCGTCGCCGAAGATCTCGTCGCACAGCACCTTCACGTAGTGCGAGGTCTTCGGGTCGACGTGCACCACCACGCTGCCCTCTGGCGCGAGCAGGGGCCGCACCAGCTGCAGCCGGCGGCCCAGCGCCTCGAGGTAGGCGGCTCGATCCGGCCAGCGGTCGTCGAAGGCGGCCACGCCGCGCTCCACGCGCGCTCCGGCGGTGCGTACCTTGGTTTCGTGCACGCGGTTGGTCAAGAACGGTGGGTCCAGATAGGCCAGCGTGAACGCACCTG
>JAYUXI010000739.1:0-5840 GCA_043753085.1 Myxococcales bacterium
GCCACGAACAGGATGAGCGTGAGCGTGGCGGCGAGCAGGATCAGCCACGGCCCGTTGCCGAAGAGATCCCGCAAGTCTCGCAGCACCGAGCTGCGCTGCGCGGCGGGCGGCAGCACGCGTTCCCTGGTGCCGGCGAAGGCGATCAAGAAGAAAGCCACAGCGAGCACGCCGACCACCACGAAACACAGTTGCCAGCCGCGCGCCACGTCGCCGCCGCCGAAGGTCTTGGCCATGGGGAGCAGCGTGGCCGAGACGAACATGCCCGCCGCGAACGCGAACACGAACTTGATCGACGACAGGCTGGTGCGCTCGTCGGCGTTCGGCGTGATCACGCCGAGCAGCGCCGTGTAGGGGATGTTGATGGCAGTGTAGAGCACCATCAGCACGTTGTAGGTGACCCACGCCCAGGCCAGCTTGCCCGAGGGCGACAGGCTCGGCACCGTGAAGGTGAGCACGCCGGCGACCGCCAACGGAACGCAAAGCCACAGCAAGTAGGGGCGAAACTTGCCCCAGCGCGTGCGGGTGCGATCCGCCAGCATTCCCATGACCGGATCGATGAACGCATCCAGGCTGCGCGACAGGCCGAGCATCGCGCCCACGGCCGCAGCGCCCAGGCCGAACACGTCGGTGTAGAAGAACGTGAGGTAGACCATGAAGGTCTGCCAGTAGAGGACCGAGGCGAGATCGCCGCAGCCATAAGCGAGCTTCTCGCGCAGCGGCAGGCGGTCGTCGGGCGCCATCGCGTTCGTGGTGACGAGCCTACTTGCTGCAGAGGATCTGTGCAGGAGAGCTCTCCAACACGAGGCAATTTGAGCCGGCCGCGCACGCGAGCGCTGCGCAGGGGTTGCCTTGGATGCACGATGTTTCGACGTACTCGCCAATATTGACGCTGATCGACGCGCATTCCGATCCCTCGGGACATGGGGTGTTGCCATTGCACGCCTGCCCAACCTTGCTGCGGTCGAGGATGTTGCAGGTGCCCTTGCGATCGCAGGGCTCTGGCCGGCAGCGATGCGACCACTCGCAGGCCGCCATGTCGTAGGACTCGCACTGCGGCGTGCCGACGAAGCCCCAGACGCACTCCTTTTCGTCGTACGTCGGTAGCGCGCCGCACTTCGACGGAGCGGCGGGCTCGCCGAGATCGCAGGGGCCTACGCCCACGTTGCCGTTGTAGCCGGCCGGCGGCTCGGCAGCGCAGTCCACCTGCCAGCTGCACGCGCCGCGTGCCTTCGTGCATACGGCCAGCTCGTACCCGCCCACGCAGCGATGTGCGGGAGCCGGCGTAGCGCCGCACTCCGCTTCGCCGCAGCCGTCACGATACGTCTCGAGCGGGGCCTGCCCGGTGGTTGTCGGGTCGGCGGGGGCTTCGGTCTCGCCGCAGGCACAGACGACCAAGAGAAGCGTTCCGGCGCCAAGGGTCATTAGCATGTGGGTCACCCATACTAGAGTACCATCCGAGCGCTGTTCATGGTCGCTACGCGCGTGGCGGCAGTCGATGGCGTAGCGCTTTTCCGTCCTGCTGCACTTCACTCTGCGCGGACACGTCCGCCATGGCGCGTCCACGTCGGCTCGAGCTGCCGCGTACGCGTGGGGGCTCGCAGGTCCCAGGCGGGCACTCAGCGGAACGGTGTAACCGCGCGTGCGTGCTAGGCTCGCACGCATGGTGCGGTCATCGTTCGTGGTACTCGCCGAGCTTCTCGCGAAGGACGTGGATCGCGATCTGCTGGCGCAGGGCAAGGCAAAGACATTCGCCGAACGCCTCGAGTGGCTGGAAGAGATGCGACTGCTCGCGCCCAGCGCGAATCGCAGGCCGAAAAGCGCATGAGTACGCGAGCGCTTCTCGAACGACTTCACGCCCACGGCGTTCGCTTCTGTGTCATCGGCGGCGTGGCGCTCATCGCAAGGGGGGTCCAGCGTTCCACCCAGGACCTCGACGTTGCATACGCGCGCGACCGGGACAACCTGGCGCACCTCGTTGCAGCGCTCGAGGACCTGCACCCACGGTTGCGCGGCGTCCCGGCCGACCTGCCATTCGTTTTCGACGAGGTGTCGCTGCGTCACGGTCTGAATTTTACCCTCGATACCGATTTGGGTCCCATCGACCTCCTCGGCGAGGTTGCAGGCCTCGGTGGGTACGAGCACGTGGATGCTGCGTCGTCGGAGATCGAGCTGGGCGGAATCACCGTGCTCGCGTTGACGCTGGATGGTCTCGAGCGAGCCAAGCGCGCTGCTGGGAGACCCAAGGATCTGCTCGACCTGGGTTTCATCAAGGCGCTTCGAGACAGCGGCAGCTAGCCCGGTGAATCTCATCCCTTCACCCGCCGAAGTTCGCCACCGAAGCGACTGACCTTGGGTCCCTACGACCTCCTCGGGGAGGTCGTAGGGAGGTTGGCGCTCCGCTTCGCTACGGTCGCGTAGTTTTCCGGCGGCGCGCCAGCAGTGCGAGCAGGCCCAATGCAGTGCCCAACGAGGAGCCGGCCGAGGTCCCGGTCGCCGAGCAACCTGCGCCGCCGCCCAGGGAATCGAAAGGGCGTCGGCGGTGGTCTCGCCGCCCTCCGGGTCGTATGCGACACAATCGAAGAAGTCACCGGTCGTCGATGGCGCCGTTGCGGCACCACCGCGACAGGGGCACGAATGGTCACGTTTGCCTACAGCGGGCAGCTCACGAAGCGCGCGATGCGGTCAGTACGTGTCCACCAGCGAGCGTGTGGTGAGGGCCAAACGAATGCGGGCGGGCGTCACGTCGCGCGCGAAGTCGACGATCACTGACTTCCGCTGGCCGGCGTACAGCTCGAAGTAGTTGTCGCTCACGAGGTGAGTCAGACCCGGCAGCCCGAGCGCGAAGCGGTGCTGGAACACGGAGGACTCGAACGTGAGCAGGGCGCGCCGCGCGGACAGCATCTTCACCGCCGTCTTGGTGCGGCCCCGGGGCAGCTCGACGAAGCGGGGCGGCGCCAGAAACACCGTATCTTCGCTGACGCATGTGCCTTGCACGTCGAGCGCGACGTGCAGCAGCAGCTGGTGGGTGCCGTACGTTTCGATGGCCTTGCCGAGATCCAGCGTGCGCTGCCGCGTGCTCTCGCCGTACCGCAGCATCACCGGCTTGCGGCCTTGGAGCACCACGGAGCCATCCACGTGCAGCAGCTCCCAGCGCAAGGTGCCGCGGGCCATTTCGGGTGCGTCATACACGGTGTACAGGTGCGCCTCGCGTACGGTGCTGCGTCTGTAGTTGCCGACGCCGGCCACGTCGTCGCCAGGCACGTGCGCGGTCGCCAGCGCCGGCGCGAAGAAGCGCCGCGCCACGTGGTGCAACGCGCGCCACGAGCCGGTGAACTCGATCGAGCTCCACGACGCCACCGGCCAGCAGTCGTTCAGCTGCCAGTACAAGGCGCCCATGCAGTGCGGCATGAGGCGGCGGTAGTGCTCGACGCCGATTTGCATGCAGTATGCCTGGTTCAGCTGCGACAGGTAGATCAGGCCGTCTTGCGTGCTGGGCAGGCGGTAGCGGCGCGACACGTAGTCGAGGATGACCTGGTTGCCGCCACGGTTTTTCTGATGGTTCTCCATCGCAGCGCCGAACACGTTGCGCTGGTCGGGGCCGGCGAAGGTGGCGTTGGTTTCCGGCGAGCTGTAGCTTTGCATGCCGAACTCGGAGCAAAAACGGAAGCGCCACTTCTCGTAGTCCTTCACCGGATGGCGCGCGTGCCATACATCCCAAAAATGCGTGTCGCCGTGGCGCTCACCCGCGGCGTGGCCGTTGTCGCCGTCCGGCCGATGCTGCGATGACTGCCAGTATGGCGTGACGCCGTCGTGCGCGGCCACCACGTCCGGCAGGGCGCGCTCGAACACGGCTTCGTATTCGGCCTTGGCCTTGGACGCCTGGAGCCGCTGCACGTTGAGTTGCTCGATCTCGTTGTTGCCGCACCACAGCGCCAGGCACGCGCGGTGGCGCAGGCGGCGCACCTGCTGCTCGGCTTCGCGGCGCACGCTTTTCACCCACGCCGGGGTGCCGGGATACACGGCGCAGGCGAACATGAAGTCTTGCCAGACCAGGAGGCCGAGCTCGTCGCACAGATCGTAGAAGTGCTCGCTCTCGTAGATGCCGCCGCCCCACACGCGGATCATGTTCATGTGGGCCAGTGCAGCGCTGCGTAGATCCCGTGCGTAGTCTTTGCGGCCGAGCGTGGTGACGAACGCGTGGGCTGGAATCCAGTTGGCGCCCTTGGCGAAGAGGGCGCGGTCGTTGACCACGAACTGGAAGGTCTCGCCCGCGGCGTCGGCATGGCGGTCGAGCGCGATGGTGCGCAGGCCGATGCGGCGCTCCCACGTGCCGATCACGCGCTCGGAAACCACCACCTGCAACGCCACGGTGTAGAGCGGCTGCGCGCCGTGGCCGTTCGGCCACCACAGCTGGGGTTTGGCCACGACGGCGTGAGAATCCTCGACACGTGCCACCACCGCTCCGTCGAGCGAAATCACGCCTCTGCAGATTGCACCTTTCACGCGCCCGGAGAGCTCGGGTGCGAAGTCGAGGCGAACCACATTGCCCTCGTGGTGCTGCGTGACGCGCACGCTCTCGACGCGCAGGCCGGTGTGCGCCTCGAGCCGCAGATCTTGCCAGATTCCGGCGGTGACGAAACGCGGGCCCCAGTCCCAGCCGAACTGGCATTGCTGCTTGCGGATCCGCGGCGCCAGTCCCTTCGGATCGTTCAGCTCGCCCTGGATCAGATCGCGGTGGTGCGTGCGTACGTGGTCCATCGCGCTGAAAAAGCGCACCACGAGTTGGTTGTCCCCGGCGCGCAGCAGCGCCTTCACGTTCCAGCGGTGGCCGACGAACATGTTGTCGGTGCGGCCGACCTCGTGGCCGTTGAGGGTGACGCTGGCGAGGGTGTCGAGTCCGTCGGCCACGAGCTCGACTGCCGCTGCGTCTCGCAGGGACGCGGGCACGCGGAACGCGGTGGCGTACTCCCACTCGCGCTCTTCGATCCACTGCAAGGACAGCTCGTTGTCGGCCCAGAACGGATCAGGGATGCGGCCCGCCCTCCGCAGATCCGTATGCACGCAGCCAGGCACCACCGCGGGCAGCCACGACCGGGTTGCGGCGTCGCGAACGCGCCACGAGGAGCCTGCGAGCGAGAGACGCTGCATGGGACTGCTGCCGCTCAGAGCTTGCGCGAGCCGGGCGGTGCGCTGACCTTCGGCGCGGGGGCGCTGGCGGCCGGAGCCGGTGCACTTGCCGCTGGTGCAGGCGCCGCAGTGGCCCCCTTTTCGAAGTACGTGACGAGCGCTTCGTCGTGGAGAAACTGCGACACGGCGCTGAGCATCGCCGCAGACAGCGCTTCGTTGATGTTGTCGGTGCTGTGCGTGCGACCGTGGTTCTGCGCCTTGCCGAGATACGTGTTCTCGAAGGCCGGTGAGCCCACCTTGAAGACGCGGAACAAGATCCGCACGTCGGCGGCGAAGTTGTTGCCCTCTTTCACCGTGTACTCCGCCAGCTCGGCCTGGATGATGTACTCGCCCGTTTCGGTGAGCTTCAGGCCCGAGTCGCCGAGCAGCTGCTTCACGCGCTCGCCGGCGAAGTCCGACACGTTGGTGGTGGTGTGGAACTGATAGTTCGACTCTTCGTCGACGCCGACCCGACTCTTGTCGGCGCGGCGATCGACCACCTTTTCCAGGCGAAACGACTTGCCGGACACGGCGGTACGCCCGCGCTCGGTAAGCGACGGCGTGGACTCGACACCCGACCACGCGAGCGGGAAGGGCGGGGGAAGCTCGCCACCGCCACATGCCGCGGCCGCAACGCCGGCGGCAACGAGAAGACCGGAGAGAACGACCGAGCA
>JAYUXI010000740.1:0-13741 GCA_043753085.1 Myxococcales bacterium
AGTCCGGCCGGGCGCTGCACGCGGCCGGCTACTTCGGACCGTTCGGCATCGACGCGTTCCGCTACGTCGACGCGCGCGGGCTGGCGTTCTGCCCGCGCAGCGAGATCAATGCACGATACACCATGGCCTGGGGCCGCGGGATGGCCGGCAGCCGGGTCGACCTCGCCTGAGAGTCCATGAGTCAACGCACTCACGGCCTCTGCGCGACGCTCACGCGCGAGTACGGCGCAGCAGCAGTATGCTTCTGCCCTCCGCAAGATCCCGCGTGAGGGGCCTCGATGCCTTGGCTGGCAGGCGCCGGGCATAACCAGTAACGCTGCCTGCGGCTACGTTCCCGGGAACAACTCGCGCTCGAGGAGCGCGGGAGCGAGCGTGCCGCGGGTGAGCACCTCGCGGTGGAACTCGCGCAACGAGTACGGCTTGCCCGCTCCCTCCTGCTCTTTCTTGTACCGCTCGCGCAGCGCGAAGATCTTCTCGCGCCCGACCATGTACGAGAGTGGCTGAGTCGGGCTCTCGCTGTAGCGTTTCACTTCGTTCTCGGCGAGGGCGCGCTCGATGTGCACCTTGTCGGTCAGAAACTTCACGGCGTCGTCGTAGCTCATACCGCCTACGTGCAGACCCACGTCGAGGATGACCCGCGCCGCGCGCATCAGGGTCCATTCGAGCACCAGCATGCGCTCCTGAGGCGTGTAGTAGCCGAGCTCGTGCATCATCTCTTCGGAGTACAGCGCCCAGCCTTCGGCAAAGATGGCGGTGTCGAGCACTTTGCGGATGCGTGACGGGTGCAGCCGCGCAAACGACAGCTGCAGGTGGTGGCCCGGATAGGTCTCGTGCACGGCGGTGTCCACGATGTCGCCGTGATCGTTCTCGCGGAGCCACGCTTCCTGGCGCGCCTGGTTCCAGGCCGGATCGACCGGCGTGACGTAAAACAGTCCGGCCGCCTTCGTGTCGAACGGGGGCGGCTGATCGTACGCAGCCTGGATGGTGCCGCGGAGAAACTGCGGCGTCTCGAGGACCTGGCAGTTGTCGCCCTCCGGAAAAGGCACGGCGTTCTTGACGACCAAGAACGCGCGGGCCCGCGTCACCTCGCGCCGGTACGTGTCGAGCAGCTCTCCGGCGACCGGGTGGTCGCCTTTCAGCTTGGCGATCACCGGCGGCCAGTCGGCGGCCGCGGGATCGATGGTCTTTGCGGTCTGGCGCAGCTCGGCGTCGGTGCGCGCGAAGACGCGCTCGCCCAGCGCTTTCAGCTGCTCCGGAGTCTCGGTGAGAAAAAAGTCTTCGCGGAGCAGAAACTCGAACAGGGGCCGGCCGGCGGCGAACTCCTTGGTGGCGCGCTTCATCACATCGCGTTCGAGAAAGCGTGCATATTCCACGTACGCGGCATCGGCGCGGCGCACGGCCAGCGCGATGCGCGCCTTTTCGCCGGGCAGGGCCGCTTCGAGCTTCGGCTTCACGTCGGCAAAAAACGGTTTGGCGCCCTTCGCTGACTCGATGCCTATCTTGACCCAGAGCTCGGGCGGCGCCTTCAGGTTGGTTTTGGCAGCGGCGATCACGTCGGGCAACCGCTCGATGCGCGACAGGGCGCTCCTCGCGCGTTCGGCTTCGGGCGCGAAGTCGCGGGCGAGCAGCACGAACACGGCGCCGAGCGGCTCGATGTAGTAGTCGGGCCTGCGCTCGGGCGGTTTCACTTCTTCGGCGATGCGGATCTTTTGCCGCAGAACGCCGCGCAGCAGCGCGAGATCGGTCTTGGCACCGAGCGAAAGCTTGGTCTGCCCTTGCTGCGAGCTGTCGAGCGAGTCGACCTTGCCGAGCAGGGCCTTGCGTGCGGAAAGGCGCGAGTCCTCACCGGCTTGCGAGCGATCGTCGAGCTCGCTGTCGCCGACGTGCAACCCCCACTTGGTGGCGGTCTCTGGCTCGGTGCGCGAGACGAGATCGATGTACTCGTCGGCCAGTTTTTGCACCTGCGCGTCGCCGGCAAACCCGGCGTCGCTCATCTGCGACTGCCACCGCGGCATGGGCGGCGCCGGCGGGATCTCGGCGCGTTTGCACGACCACGTGCCGCCGCCGATGCACAGTGCAGCCAAAGCCAGCGCCCGCCGTGTCGAAAGCCCAAATCGCATGGCTCCTCGACCTACTCTATTTCGAGGAGCCAAACGCAAAAACGCCGACTCCTGACGAAGTCGGCGCAACGCTGCCGAACGCTCAGTTGCTGGCGCTGGGTTTCACGAACGCTTCGCTCGACTTTTTCAACGCGCCGAGCTGCATGCGGTGCATCTCGCTGGCGAGCTCGGAGGCGTGGCTGAACGACTCGCGCGACAGCTTGAGCAGCTCCGCCGCGACGGTCTGCGCGTGCTCGATGTTCTTCTTGGTGATCTGCGCGAGCTGCTCGATCGATTCGCGGATCATGCGGGTGCCGTCCAGGCTCATGCCGAGAGGGCTGTGCACGCCGCGGCCGAGCTCCGACCAGAAATCGACCACCTTGCCGACCTGCTCGGTCGCGCTGCCCTGCCAGTCAGTGAACATCTTCTGGACCTGCGAAACGTTGTTTTCGGTGCTCATCGCGATTGCCTCGTTGGGGGTCGGAATTCGTCGCGTCGGGCGACGCCTCCGAGATACGGCGGCTCACGCGGCGCGTCAAGCGCAATTTGTTGCGACGCAACATCGCACCCGCTGCGCGGCCCGACGGCGGCCCGCCGGCAGCTACTTGCTGGCGCGGCGCACCCGCGAGATCCGTTGCGGCACGGATCCAAGTCTGTTTTTGAGCTCATCGAGCTCCTTGCGCAGCTGCGCAACCTCGCTGCGGTCGGACGCGGCGACAACGCTCGCGACGTCTTCGTCGGGTAGCTCCCCGTCACGAGTTTGTTGCGCCGCACCATTCGAAGCGGTGCTCGGCCAGGGTGTGGGCAGCTCTGGGCTGGCCCAGTTGACGGCGCCGAGCAGCAGTCGGGCGAAGGCGTTGCCCGCGGAAAACGGCAGGTTCACCAGCGGGTTGACCGGCGCGATGGCAGCGGCGCCTTGCTTGGCCTGCAGGTACACCTCGAGCGCCCAGCTGACGTAACGTCCCGAGAACTCGGCCAGCGCATCGTCGCCGAGGCGCACCAGCTTGAACAGCAACGGCGTCGGAAAAAGCCGGCTGCCGTTGCGGCTCTCCAGCAAAATCTGGGTGAGCGTCATCTGCGTGAGATCGTCGCCAGTCTTGGCGTCCACCACGATCACGTCGATGCCCTTGCGCACCGAGGTCGCGAGCTCCTCTTGGGTGATGTAGCGGCTCACCTCGGTGTCGTAGAGGCGGCGGTTTCCGTACTTCTTGATGGTGCGCATGGGACTCGTGAAGGGGATCACCAAGGAGCGACCGGCGGAGGCGGGCGGGCGCCGCCCCGTTTTGCTGTGCAACATTGTTTCTTGACCGTAGACAAGGTGCGCGCTACCAAAACGTCGCCCTTCTGTTGCTCTGCAACATAGCGCCATCGCCACCGTTCCGGCAATGCCCGAACGCGGACCTCTCTGCAAAGGCTTCCCATGCGCATCTCTGCTTCACGAATTGGCCTTGCGGCCGCTGCTCTCGCGCTCGGCGCCGGGGTGGGTCTCCTCGGCGCCTGCGGCGGCACCGAAGCGGAATGCCGGCTCGGCGCGGACTGCGCGAGCGGCCGCTGCAGCGCCGACGGGCTTTGCGAGGTCGGCGGCGGGTCGTCGAGCGGCCAGGGCGGATCGTCGAGTGGAGCGGGTAGCTCCAGCAGCGGCGGGGGCAGCTCGGGCGCTTCGAGCAGCTCCGGAGGCAGCTCGTCCAGCTCCTCGTCGTCGGGCTCGTCGGGCTCGTCGGGCTCGTCGGGAGCCGGATGCGTTGCCAACAACGACGGCACGATCACCCGGGCCGAGGTGCCGTTGCAGGTTGGCCTCACTGCAAAGTTTCTGATCTCGGGGGCCGCTACGGTCGACATGGCCGGCACCGTCGTCGACGGCACGACGGTGTGGGATCTCAGTGGCCCGCTCAACGAAGACCGCGTGGTTCCGGTGAACACCGCGTCCACGGCGGGCACCTGGTTCGAACAAGACTTTCCCGGGGCGTCCTATTCGGTGCTTCTTGCCGACGGCAGCATTCCTTCGCTCGGCATCCTGAAGGTGAGTGACACGAAGCTGTCGCTCATGGGCTTCGTCTCTTCGGAGAACGAGGACACCAACATCGCCTACGACAAGCTGGTGACTACCCTCGACTTTCCGCTCGCGGAAGGGAAAGAGTGGGCCACCGCCAACGCGGCGGGTCGCGGCACACTGGCCACGTACCAGATCGGCCCGATTTTCACGATCACCGACTCGTATTCCTCCAGGGTGAACAAGCGGGGCGCGGTCAAGACACCGTATGGAGTGTTTCCGGTCCTGCGCGTCGTGACCACTCTGCAACGCGTTGCGAACTTTCCCAGAGGCAGCCTCTCCACCAAGACGATCGCCTTCGTGAGTGAGTGCGCAGGCACCATCGCAAAGGTGACCTCGATGGACGGCGAGACCGACGACGACTTCACCGAAGCCGCCGAAGTGCAGCGCCTCACCCCATGACTTTCCGCTCGCTCCTCTTTCTCTCGTTCCCGATGCTTTCCCTTCTCTCTGGCTGCCTTTCGTATCACCGCGGTCCCATGCCCGGTGAGCCGCAGGCCACGTACACGCACGTCGATGGCGTGCGCCTTCGCTATGTCGACAGCGCCGAGAAGCACCCCGAAGACCTGCAAAAGCCCACCGTGGTTCTCGTGCACGGCTTCGCGTCGGCCATCGAGACGTGGGTCACGGTCATGCCGCAGCTGCAGCCGACGCACCGCATTCTCGCGTTCGATCTCAAGGGCTTCGGCTGGAGCGAGCGGCCCGAAGGCGACTACTCGAACCTCGCGCAGGCCCGCCTGTTGCTCGGTCTCATGAAGCAGCGCGGCATCGAGCATGCATCGCTGGTCGGGCACTCGTGGGGCACCTCGGTCGTGCTCGCTGCCGTCTTGCACGCGCCGTCGAAGGTGGATCGCTTCGCGCTGATCAGCCCGTACGCCTACAACGCTCAAATCCCGACGTTCTTTCACTGGGCGCAAGCACCCGGCGTGGGTGAAACGCTGTTCGCTGCATTCTACAAGTCCGCGTACGACGAGCGCATCGGCCTCGGCTTCCACGACAAGAAGTGGGTCACGCAGGAGCTCGTCGATGCAGTCGGAAAGGCCATGGACCGCCCCGGCACCGTGGCCGCCGCGCTCGCCTCCGCCCGCGGCCAGAACTTCATGAGCCTCGAGCCGCGCTATCGCAGCGTGGAGCAGCCCGCGCTGGTGCTGGTCGGCCGGGAAGACGGCGTCGCCACGCCCCACTTCGCGCAGCGCCTCTCTCGGGATCTGAAGAACGCGCGCTACGTCGAGTACGCGGAGTGCGCGCACTTTCCGATGATCGAAGCGCAGACCGAGACCAACCGCGATCTGCTCGCCTTCCTCGCGCCCGACGCCCTACATGACGTCGCCAGCGGCGTGCCGCGCGATCCTGCCCTCCCCGCTACACCCGGCAACTCCGAGGGGCCTTGACGCGCTTGACGCGCTGGACCCGCTTGCGCGCATTCGCCGCAGCGATCGCAGCCCTCGCGTGGTCCGTACCCGCAGCTGCCACCGGGTTTGCCGAGCACGGCTCGGACATCGTGGTGCGGGACAAGGCCGCCTTCGAGATCGACGGGTACCTGCGCGTGCGCACCGAAGCGCTGCACAACTTCGATCTCGACCGCGGGCTCACGCCGTCCGGCAGGCCGCTGTATCCTACACCCTTGGGTGATCCCAGGGGGCAAACGCTGTCCCACGCCGACATGCGCGCCCGCACCGACCTCAAGGTGTTCGCGCCGGGCCAGATCCTGGCGTTCAAGATGCGTCTCGATTTCCTCGACAACGTCGCACTCGGTAGCCGCCCGAACGGCGTGCCGTCGGCCAGCATCGGCCAGCTGCAACCGGCCGAGCCCATTCGCATCCGGCGCGCCTACGGCGAGGTGCTCTTGCCGTTCGGCGTGCTCGTGGCCGGTCGCACCGGCAACACGTGGGGTCTCGGCATCGTGGCCAACGGCGGGGATTGCTACGACTGCGACAGCGGCGACTCTGCCGACCGCATCGCGCTCATCACGCCGGTACTGAACCACTACGTGGCAGCCGCCTTCGACTGGAGCGCTACGAGCACTACCGTGCCGCGGCCGAACCAGAACCGCGTCATCGGCATCGCGCCGATCACCAACGCGCACACCGCCACCCTCGCCATCCTCAAGTACAAGTCCGACGAGGTCCGGCAGCGCCGCTTGAAGGCGAACCGCAGCACGGTCGAGTACGGCGGGTACTTCACCCACCGCTGGCAGAACAAGGACATCCCGTCGACGTACATCTCGTCCGACAATCCCATCACGCTCACGCCCGCACAGGTGATGGACCGCGGTTTCTCGGCCACCGGCATCGATTTCTGGGGCCGTGTGACTCTGCCTTACGGCCGCATCGAGGCCGAGGCCGCCGGGCTGTTCGCCAGCTACGATCAAGGCTCGCTGATCCCTGGTTTGCTCCTGCGCGATCCAGTGAAGTCGCGCCAGCTGGCCCTCGCCATCGAGAGCAACTTCGGACCGAAGAACGAGCGCGTCGGAGGCGGCCTCGACGGCGGGTACGCCAGCGGCGACTCCGCGCCAGGATTCGGCGTCAGCAACAACGCGACCGGCAAGACGCCGCGCGCAGGCGATCTGGACGGCCCGCAGAATGCCGGCCGCTACGACACCCGGCTCGACAACTTCCGCTTCCATCCCGACTATCGCATCGATCGCATCTTGTTCCGCGAGATCATCGGCGCAGTGACCGACGCGGTGTACGTCCGGCCGCATGGTCAGCTGGATCTGGTACGCCGCGAGAGCTATCGCCTGCAGCTCACCACCGCACTGGTCGGTTCGATGGCCGTGTACTCGCAGTCCGCGCCCGGCGGCAAAAGGCCGCTCGGCATCGAGCTCGATCCATCGCTGGTGTACACCCAGAAGGGCGGCTTCCTCGCTGCGCTGGACTACGGCGTGCTCTTTCCCTTGGCTGGTCTCGACAACACCATCGTCGGCCAGGTCGCCAAGCAGGCCCAGATGGTTCGCCTTCGTCTCGTCTACGCCTTCTGAAAAGCACCATGAACCGTCTTGCCCTCGCCCTCGCCCTCCCCGTTGCGCTCGCCGTCGCCTGCAGCCCGAACGAAACGCCCATTCCCGAACGCGATCCGTACGAAACCGAGACGCAGAACACGCTCGCGTGCCTGCCCAACCTCGACAAGCAGATCAGCGCGCTCGAAGCGTCGCCGTCGTTCGGTGCCAGCGCAGGCTACGTGGTGTCGCCGCGGGGCACGACGCGCACCATCGACCTCGAAGGCAAAGACAATGGCGACGGCACGCGCCTGTGGGACTACTCGACCGACGACGCCAGCGATCGCGCGGTGCGTGTCGCACCCGTGCCGATCGAGGGCAAGTGGTACGCGCCCAACTTCGACAACTCGAACGCGTTCGTGACCCCGCTCGACGCGGCCGGCACCCAGGAGAACATCCTGGTCATCGACGGCGACGTGCTCAAGCTACTCGGCGTGGCCTCGGCCCTCGAAAACGGTCCGAACGGGAAGACACTATTCGTGTATGATCCACCGATCGACTTTTACAAGTTTCCGCTACAAGTGGGGTCCAAGTACGAGAGCAAGGGCTTCGTTCGCAACGGCATCTTCCAGAACATTCCGTACGCCGGCGAGGACACGTACGCGGTCGAAGTCGATGGAATCGGCGAGGTGCGCCTGCCCGATCTGATTGCCACCCAGGTG
The DNA here is from genome assembly GCA_043753085.1 of Myxococcales bacterium. GTDB lineage: Bacteria > Myxococcota_A > Polyangia > Polyangiales > Polyangiaceae > JAYUXI01. The sequence goes on from JAYUXI010000740.1 coordinate 7,810, forward strand.
CTCCGCGTGCGCGTCACCGTCACCGTGGCGCCGGCCGCCGGAGTCCCCACCATCACGCAGCAGACCTCGTTCTTGACCGAGTGCCTCGGCGAGATCACCCGCGCGCAGAGCCAGGCGAACGAGACCAACCGCAACTTCACCGAGGCTGCGGAAGTCCGCCGGCTCGGGCTCTTTCCGTGACCACACCGTGACCGCCGCGAGGACGACATGATCTGGGAGACCTGGAAAAAGGGATTCGGCGCCTGGGAAGGCGTCACCGCGAAAGCGCTCGAGGGTTGGCTCAAGAGCCCGAGCTTTCTCGAGCCGACCGGCGCTCTCATCGGCGCCATCGTGAAGGTGCGTGGCGCCACGCACCGCGCGCAGCACGCCTGGCTGGCCAGTCTGGGCCTGGCTACCAAGCGCGATCAAGAGCGTACCCTGCACTTGCTGCACGAGCTGGAGAGCCGCATGTACGATCTGCAAGAGCGGCTCGACCAAGCGAACCGGCGCGGCGTGAGTCACGGCGACAAGCAAGACGGGGGTTGACCATGGACGTGAGCAAGTATCTCGAACTGAAGATCGCCCCACTGGCCATCTTCGATGCCCTGCACGAGCGCGGCGAGCTGGTGCGCTTCCAGATCCCGCTGGGCGATCCGCGCGCACCGAGCAGCTACCTGCCCGTCACGTACCAGGAGTTCGCCGACGAGATCCGCGACGTCGCGTGCTTTCTGCACGCGGCCACCGAGAAGACGCCCGCGCTTGGCGCCGAAGAGCGCGCCGCCATCTTCGCGCCGAACCGCGCCGAGTGGGCCTCTGCTGCCCTCGCCGTGCAGGCTGCCGGCGGCGTGCTGGTCCCCGTGTATCCTGCAAACACCGCCGAGCAGGCAAAGTACGTGCTCGAGCACGGCGACGTGAAGATCGTCTTCGTCGACACTGCGCCGCTGCTCGAAAAGGTCCTGCTGATCGCCGCGGGCCTGCCGCAGCTGGAGCGCATCGTGCTTCTTGGCGACGAGCTCGACTGGGTAGCCATCCGCGACGCCGCGGAGGAGAAAGGCTTGCCTGTTCCCACCGCGGCCGCGCTCGACCATCGCATTTTCGTGTGGTCCACCGTCCGCGCCCTCGGCCGCGAGGCGCACGCTGCGGATCCCGATTCGTTCGAGCGTGTCATGCGCGGTGTGAAGCTCGAGCAGAACGGCATGATGCTCTACACCAGCGGCACCACCGGCAACCCGAAGGGTGTACCGCTCACGCATTCGATGGTGGGCTGCAACGGCCGCGACTGGCTGCAAGTCCTGCACCCGCTCCTGAAGGAGCACGCCGTCGACGTGCTGTGGCTCCCGATGAGCCATATCTTCGGCTTCGGCGAAATGTGTCTGGGCAACACGCTCGGCTTCACCACGTATCTTTCCGATCCAGCGAATTGCATCGCGCGCATGCCCGCGCTCAGGCCCGACGTGTTCATGAGCGTGCCGTCGCACTGGGAGAAGCTGGCCGAGCGCGCCATGCTCGAGACCGACGTCGTGGCGCAGAAAAAAACCCTCGACGCCCACAGCGGCGGCAACCTCTCCTTCGCGCTCTCGGGCGGCGCCGGCCTGAAGAAGGAAGTGAAGGATTTCTACCATCGCCACGGCATTCTCGTCATCGAGGGCTACGGTCTGACCGAGTGCTCGCCCACGCTGACCATGAATCAGCCGGACAGCTTCCGCTTCGACAGCGTCGGCAAGCCGTTCCCCTCGGTGGAGCTGAAGCTCGCGGACGACGGCGAGATCCTGGCGAAAGGTCCGAACGTGTTTGCCGGGTACCACAAGGACGAAGCAGCCACGCGTGAGGTCTTCACCGACGACGGATGGTTCAAGACCGGCGACGTCGGCCAGTGGACCGAAGATGGCTTCTTGCAGATCATCGACCGCAAGAAAGACATCCTGGTCACCGCCGGCGGCAAGAACGTGCCGCCTGCCAACGTCGAGATGCGCTTTCGCGACGATCCGCGCTTTTTGCACGTGGTGGTATATGGCGAGGGCAAAAAGTTCCTGGTGGCGGGCATCTGGATGAACGAGGTGTTGCTCGACCACGAGCTTGCCGGTCTCTCGACCGAGGAGCGCGCCGCGAAGGTGCAGGAGCTCGCTGCCCGCAAAGTCGAAGAGGTCAACGAAGGACTCGCCAGCTACGAGCGGATCAAGAGCTTCGCCGTCATGGCAGCCCCGCTCAGCGTCGAGGCAGAGACGCTCACGTCCAGCTTCAAAGTGCGCCGCAAGAAGATCTACCAAACGTTCCGCGCCGACTTCGAGGGCCTGTACGAGCGCCCGAAGCCGGCCGCGCCGGCCGCGGAGGCCAAGTGATGCTGGCCAAGCTGTTCGAGCACGACGGCAAGTGGGTCCAGCGCATGTCCAAGCTGGGCATGCTCTGGGCGCGGCCCAAGCCCGTGATCGGCACCACGATGGCCGATGTGGTCCACGCCGAGAACAAGTGGAAGCTGCTGCGCTACCGCCGCACCACGCCGGCAAAGTTCGACACACCAGTGCTCATGGTGCCGTCGCTGATCAACCGCCACTACGTGCTGGATCTGGCGCCAGGCAAGAGCCTCACCGAGTACCTTTTGGCCGAAGGCCACGACGTGTTCGTGATCGACTGGGGCACGCCCGGTCCCGAAGATCGCGCGCTCAGCTTCGATCGCATCTGCGACGACTACCTCGGGCGCGCCATCCGCAAGGCCGCAAGGACGTCGCCGCGCAACAAGGTGCATCTTCTCGGGTATTGCCTCGGCGGCACCCTCGCCGCCATGCACGCGGCCGTGCGCCCCGAGCACGTGGCCAGCGTGGCCACCCTCGCTGCGCCGGTTCGCTTCGACGACGAGGGCATCCTCGCGGCGTGGACCAACGTGAAGTCGCTCGACATCCGCGGCCTCGTCGACGCCGTGGGCAACGTGCCGCCATGGCTGTTGCAGGCGGCCTTTCACATGCTGCGGCCCACGCTCGGACTGTCCAAGGCGGTTCACGTGCTCGACCGCGGCCACGACGACGAGTTCCTGGAAGGCTTCTTGGCGCTCGAAACCTGGGGCAACGACAACATCCCGTTTCCCGGCGCATGCTTCGAGCGCATCATCACCGAGCTGTACCAACAGAACCTGCTCATCAAAGGCGAGCTCCGGCTCTCCGGGCAACGCGTGGATCTTGCACGCTTGCTGATGCCGCTCCTCGTCGTCACCTTCCAGCACGACAACATCGTCTCGGAGACGAGCGCCAAGGCGCTGTTCGACGTGGCCGGCGCCCAGGACAAGGTGCACCTGGATCTACACGGCGGACACGTGGGCGCGGTGGTGTCACGCAAGGCCGGCGGTCGGCTCTGGCCGAAGCTCACCGAGTTCTGGTCCAGCCGCGACCAAGAGCCACGGGCTTTCATCGCGGCTCACCGCGTGAGCACGGCTCCGAGCCGACCCGAGTCGAGCGAGCCGGTGCAGCGCCCCTCGTTTCCGAGCGGCACGTAGTAGCGGTCGTGTGGGCCCCAGCCCAGCTCGCTCGCCACTCCTGCGCTCGCCGAGTAATAAGGGTTGCGCTCGCTCACCGTCGCGTCGACGCAGCGGGGCGCGTCGTCAGCAAGCGCGCCGATTCGATTCCGCTCTACCGCCTAGCTGCATTCTACACGCGCATGGGAATCCCCGTGGCACGCAGCACCCTCGGCACGCTGCTGCATCGGACGGCCCGCGAGGGCGAGCCGCTGTACAAGGGGTGCATCAAGCTCGTCCCCACGGCGCACAAGATCAACGCCGACGAGACCACGTTCCGCGAGCTGGGACGCAACACCAAGACCTTCCTGTGGGCCTTCGTCACCGACGACATGCTCGTTTACCGCTACGCCCACACGCGCAGCGGCGAGGTGCCCAAGGACGTAGTCGGCGCTTCGCAGGGACTGCTCACCGTCGCACCGTCGACCAGCAGAGCGGCTACAACCGCGTGTCCCGGCCCAGCGGCCGCGCGCGCGGCCGCTGCCTCGCGCACGCGAGACACCACGTGTTCGTGGCCAAAGAGCATCCAGAAACTGGAGAGGCGCTCACGCTCTTCGCCGCGCTCTACGCGCTCGAGCGATACGCCAAGGCGCAGGAAGAACTCGGTAGCCCTTAGCATCTCGCGTGACGACGTGCCTACTAGCGGCCGCTCTTCGTCGAACTGTTCGCTGGTCTCCTGTCGCTATCTGCTCGGCCATCGACGATCTCGGCCGCTTCCTAAAGCACGCCGAGATGGACCTCGACAACAAAAAGGCCGAGTCGGCGCTCGGACGGCTACGTCGCTCTCGGCCGCAAAGACTTCCTCTTCGTCGGCCACGAGGGCAGCAAGAATCTCGCTGCCTTCCCCAGTATCTGCGCGCCGAGATCCGCGGCCAGTATTTCTACCTGGACCTGATGATGGACGCGTGGAGCTGCAAGCCTGTGGGCTTTGCGGTGCACGATGCAGAATGCACCGGCCTTGCGTTGGCGCTGCTCGTCTCCGCGGTCGAGAGCGAACGATGCAACGGCGAGCAGCTGGTGTTGCATGCCGACAACGGCGGGCCCATGTAGGGTGCGACGCTGAAGGCCACGATGGAGAGCCTCGGCGTCATCGCGTCGCACAGCCGTCCGCGTGTCTCCGATGACAACCCGTCTACTGAATCGCTCTTCTGGACGGTGAGGTACTGCCCCGAGTACCCGAAGAAGCCCTTTGCGAGCCTCGAGGCCGCACGTCAATGGGTTGCTTATTTCGTTGCGTGGTACAGCGACGTGCAGGCTACGTCACTCCTGCGGCTCACCACGAGGGCCGTGACGCAGCCATTCTGGCCGGCCGCCGCGCGGTCTACGAGCGAGCTCACCGTCGCCATCCGGAGCGCTGGTCCCGCCATACGAGGCTCTGGCTCGCGCCCGCCACCGTGCGGCGGAACCCGATCCAAGAACCTCACGCCAAGACGGCTCACGCGAATATCGCGGCGTCTCTCATCTGCCGTCTACTTTGACATATACCGCCGCTTTCGGCTGGCTACGAGTCTTGGGAGCCTGATTCGCCATTGCGACACCGTGCCGGGAAAAAGCGACACAACGAAACAAGCCTCTCTCCGACAAGGAGAGAGGCTTTCGCCGGAACCGGAAGGCTCCAGGCATTGCGATATTTATCCGCCTTCGCCTGCGTCCGCCGTACCTCCATCAGGGGGCGGCCCCCCGTCCGGTCGGGGTCGGCCTTCGTTGGCGCAGGCTTGCAACTCCGCGCCGCAGGTCGCCTGAACGCACGCGTTGCATTCGGGGGAAGGACGAGAGAAGCTCTCGCACAGCTCAGGACAGGCGCTTTTGCATCCTGTAGGTGCGCACGCGCACCCGAATATAGCGTTGACCAGGTCTTCAGAAGAGGGTGGCCCGTTGTCCTTGCAGACGTTTCCTGGTCCGACGGAGCTGGACTCGATGCAATTGGTGCACGCTTGTGCTGCGTCAGAACCCGAGTCCTGAGGGGCTCCGCTGCTGCTGCTCGAAGATGTGTTGCCGGAGCTCGAACCGCCAGAATCTGGGGGCGGTTTGACCGACGCGTCCAGCGTTGGGTCGATGTCGTCGTCGCTATCGCACGCCGTAGCGGCTGCGCCGAACCCTATCAGTAACGCCGTTAAGACTATGTATCGTTTTTGCATCTTTCCTTCTCGTTCATTCCTGACATGGTCGCAAGAAGAGACTGGCTCCTACACGCGTGGCCGTTTCTCCCGGACGCGGGTCGCCGCGGGCATTACCCGTGCCGGCGCGCATTTTGGACAACTGCGTGTTGCCCGCTCGTCGCGACAGCTACCAGCCCTGGCCTGGCCAGCGGGGGCTAGCCTCATCCAACTCGGTGACGAGGCCCGCCTTGATGGAGGTGCGCACGCGGCGAATCTGCAGGGTGATGCCGGTCTCGACAGGCTCCTGCGTTGCCTCGTTCTCGGCGTTCTCGTTGATCGAATTGTTGTCGCG
>JAYUXI010000741.1:0-5827 GCA_043753085.1 Myxococcales bacterium
CGCGCCGACGAGCTCGACGCCGCCTGTCTGCCGCTGGCGCGTGCCGTGGCCGAGCGCACCGCAGCGTTCAAGATCAACGTCGCCTTCTTCGAAGCCTTCGGTGCTGCGGGCGCGGCTGCGTTGGAGCGCGTCGTGGCCGGCTTGCCCAACGGGCCGCTGGTCATTCTCGACGCAAAACGCGGCGACATCGGCGACACGATGGTGGCCTATGCAGACGCGCTGGCGTATTTGCCCAAGGTCGGGGCGATCACGCTGTCGCCCTACCTCGGCCTCGAGACGTTCGCGCCGCTTCTCTCGCGCGTTGGCGTGTTCGTGCTCGGCCGCACGTCGAACCCAGGCTCCGGCGAGCTGCAGGAGCAGCGGCTCGAAAGTGGCGACACCGTGGCCGAGCACGTTGCCCGCACGGTGGCCGCACATCCCATCCCGATGGGGCTCGTGGCAGGCGCCACCCATCCAGACGCCATCGCACGACTGCGCGCATGTGCGCCCGAGAGCTGGATGCTCTTGCCGGGCGTTGGCGCGCAGGGAGCAGATCTCGGAGCGGCGCTGGCTGCCGCGCGCCGCGCCGATGGTCTCGGCGCGCTCGTCAGCGTGTCGCGTGCGCTCGCTTGCGCCGCCGCTCCAGGAGCCGAGGCCGCACGCCTGGCCGACGCCACCTGCGTGCAAGCTGCAGCGCTACCCGTGGCGAGCGAGATCGCTGCGAGCGAGCTCGCCGCAATCCTGCTGCGCACTGGCGCGCTCCGCTTCGGCGAGTTCACGCTCAAGTCCGGGGCCAGCTCGCCGTTCTACTTCGACCTGCGCCGCCTCTCCGGCGACGCCCGCGCGCTCGCCTGGATCGGCCGCGCGTTTGCCGATCTGCTGCGACCGCTGCACTACGATCGCATTGCCGCACTGCCGTACGCCGGGTTGCCGCTCGGCACGGCGGCCGCCATGGCCGCCGGGCGGCCCCTGATTTACCCGCGCAAAGAAACGAAGGACTACGGCACCCAGGCCGTGGTCGAGGGCCCGTTCGAGCCCGGCGAAACCGTGGTCATGCTCGACGATCTGATCACGAGCGGCCTCTCGAAGACCGAGGCGCTCGACAAGCTGCGCGGCGCCGGCTTGCACGTACGCGACGTCGTGGTGGTGCTCGACCGCGGCGGCAAGCCCGCGCATGACGCGCTCCGCGCGCAGGGGCTCACGCTGCACGCACTCACCACGGCCAAGGCCGTGTTCGCGGTGTTGCGAGACGGCGGCGCCGTGCCCGCGGCCGATCTCGATCGCGCCCTCGCGTACGTGGCCGCCTGACATGTTCTGGGAGCTTGCCAAGCCGCTCGCGTTCGGGCTCGACGCGGAGCTGTCGCACGCAGCGGCCTTGGATCTGTTGCACCATGCAGGCAAATCGCAGCTCGGCCGGCGGCTCCTGCGAGCGGTTGGCGCACCGCGCCACCCGTCACCCGTCACCGCGATGGGACTCTCCTTCGCGCATCCCCTGGGCCTGGCCGCCGGCTGGGACAAGGAAGGCCGGGCGGGGGCCGGCCTGTTCGCGCTCGGGTTCTCGCACGTCGAGTTCGGCACCGTCACGCGCATCGCGCAGCTCGGCAATCCCACGCCACGCGTGTTTCGTGCGGAAGAAAAGCACGCCCTGGTGAACGCGATGGGCTTCCCCAATCCCGGCCTCGACACGTTCTTGCAGAACCTGGCGGCGGGTGGCCCCTACCAAGGCGTCGTTGGCGTGAACGTCGGCAAGAACCGAAGCACGGCCAACGCGCACGCTGGCGAAGAGCTCGCCGGGTTGGTTCGAGCGCTCGAAGGGCGTGCCGACTACGTGACCTTGAACATCTCGAGTCCGAATACGCCGGGCCTCCGCAGCCTGTCGCGTGCCAGCGAGCTCGAACGCATGCTGACTCCAGTGATGCGCGCGCGCGCCGAGCTCGGCACGCGGTTGCCGTTGCTGCTCAAACTGTCCCCCGACGACGACGACGAGCGACTGCGCGACGCGGCGCAGATCTTCCGAGGCTTGGGCGGCGACGGCATCGTCGCGACCAACACCACCACCAGCCGCGCCGAGCTCCCCGAGCGAGCGCAGCGCTGGCGTGGAGGAGCGAGCGGCCCTTGCCTCGCGGGTCGATCCGACGAAGTCCTCGCGTTGCTGCGCGCGGAGTTGGGGGATCAGCTCACACTGGTCGGAGTGGGGGGCGTCGACTCGGCGGCGCGCCTCCGCGACAAGCTGCACGCTGGCGCCACGCTGGTGCAGGCCTACACCGGCTTCGTGTACCGGGGGCCCAGCTTCGTGCGGCAGGTGCTCGGCTGAGCGGGGGTATGTTCCGCAGCCTCGTCGCGGTTACGGGAGGCTACGGGCCGTATTCGATGCGGTACGAGGCGCACACGGGCGAGCTCGGTCGAGCGCGCACGAACATGTCGCCGCCGTCGTCCGGGTCGGCGCATCCACACGTGCACGGGCACGCGCGCGACCACAGCCGGCCGCGTTGCGGCGACGTGTCGACGAAGTGTCGAATCGTCGAATTCGCGCCGCAACGGGCCACGAGAGTGCAGCAAGGCGCTGCCGAGTCGGCTAGCTGTGAAGGCATGCTTGCAAAGGCTTTGGGAGCCCTCTCGTTTTCCACCCTCGCGTTGCTGGTCACGTTCCAGGCCACCGGCTGCGGCGGCTCCGGCAGCGCCGATCCGAGCCCCGCGAGCTCGGGGCCCGGCGCGCGCGCGCTGGCTCCGGACGATCCAACGTGCGAGCGCGACCAGGAGTGCAGCGCAGGCGAGAGCTGCCTCGACGGCGTTTGCCAGCTGCAGCGCTGTGGCACCCAGCCGTATCGCTCGGTGGCTCCGCTTGGCCGCCGGTCGTACCTGGCAAATCGCCGCGAGCTGGTGGTGGCCAGCAACGTCGGCGGCCGCATCGTGGACGGCTACCAGGTGCGCGGCTCGGGCTTCGTGCACGGCACCGATCTGCGGTGGAGCCTGGCAGGCGGCAGCGACGTGCTGGACGTCGCTGGCGGTGACGTCACTGGAGCTCGCCCCGAGTCGATCGTCGCCATCGTGGCCGGCGAGAAAAAAGTGCGCGTGCTCTCGGGCAAGGCCGGTCGCAACGACGTCGTGCTCGACTTCGCGCCGGTGGCCGTGGCGACCGGTGATCTCGATGGCGATGCCGTCGCCGAGATCGTCGCGATCGGCGCTGCGGGCGAGTACGCCGTGTGCCGCGTGCCCACGCAGATCTGCGTGACCCGCAAGCTGGTTGGTGTCACCGGCAAGGACGTCACGGTCGCAGACACGGACGGCGACGGCTTCGGCGAAGCCATCATGCTCGTGGACGATGCCAGCGGCGCTTCGCGCCTCGTGACCTACAACGAGAACGGCGCGAGCAACGGCCAGCAAGCCGAGATCACGACCCAGACCGACGCCACGTTTGCACGCATCTCCGCCGGCGCACTGGGCGGCGAGGGCGGGCGCGAGGTGGTGGCGATCGAAGCCGGTACTCTGCACCGGTTTGCGCAGAAGGATGCGGCGCTCGCGCCGTTGGGGACGCTGCCCATCGCCGACGACATCCTCGACGTGCAGGTCGGCGATCTCGACGGCGACGGGCGCAGCGAGGTCGTCCTGCTCGAGCAGAGCGGCGTCGAGGTGCTCGACGGCAACGACTACCGCAGCCTGTACAAGACGCAGCTGGGCGCGACCGATGCGCCCAGCCGCGTGGCCCTTTCCGACGTGAACGGTGACTCGCCGGTCGGCGTTCTCGAAGGCGAGGTCGCCCTGGTGCCCGGACCGATGGTACCGCTCGCGGTGCTTGCCTACCCGCCCTACTCGCGAACCTACAGCGACGGCACCAGCAGCATCGGCATCGGCAACAGCGAGACGCAGGGCGAAGCGTCGACACGTTCTGTGGCGCTCTCGGCCTACGCCATGATCGGACTCGAAGCCGGGATTGCCAACGTCGTCAAGGGCGGCATCTACGCCAAGGTCAGCGGCGAGATCTCGCGCTCGCAGACCACGTCGCAGTCCATCAGCATCTCCGACGTTTTCTCGATCTCCGCCAAACCCGAGCTGGAGGGGCCCGACAACGGCGTCGTGATGCTTGGCTGCGGCTGCTACCACGCCTACACCTACCGGATCGAAGATCCGGCCGGGGTGTTCGAGGGCAGCAACGACCACGCGCTCTCCATGTTCGTGCCGGTCGGCGGCCAGACGACGGTGTGGTCCATCAAGCGTTACAACGCGATCGCAGCCAAGGTCGGCGGTCTGCCGAATCTGTCCGTGTCGTCGGCCGTCGGCGATCCGGCCTCCTACTCCAGCAGCCCGGTGTCGCTCGATTCGACGCCGATCCCCGCCGAAGACTTCTTGTTCGCCACGTCGAAGAGCTACCGAGTGAGCGACTCGGCCGACGTAGGCTGGCAGCTCTCGATGAGCAACGGGGCATCGCGCACGGACGCGGCCTCGGTCACCGTTTCGCTTGCCGGTCGGATCGGCGTGGGGGTGGTGGTCGCAGAAATCGGCGTCGCGGCCAGCGCTGGCGTCGCGTACGAGGTGCAGGTCGACAAGTCGGCTTCGTTCGGAGGCATGGTTCCGCCCATCCGCAACAACGCGCGCACACCGGAAGACGAGTATGCGCTCCATGCCTACGGATTCGCTCCGATCATGTACCGCGCGCGCTACCAGGACGAGAGCGGGCAAACCGCTGGCTACTACGTGATCGACTACACGGTCTCGCCGTGAGCCGAGCGTGGTCCGCGCGGTGCACGGCCGGCCTTGCCGCGAGCGCCCTGCTCGCGTGCGCGACGTCACTGGGCGTCGGCACCCTGGGCACCCCGCGCATCGCCGGGATCGTGCGCGGCGCACCGCCGCTCGCCGCCGCGCCTCCCGTATCGGATCGTGACGGCAACATCTACCTCCTCACCGGCACCGACAGTCCGCTCAACGTGCAAGCGTTCGCCGGTCAGCGCGGCGGCGGCTTCAGCTCCGGTTGCCGCATCACCAAAGGCGACCGCTTCGGTGCACACGGCTGGGTCGGCTTCGACGAGCGGCGCAGCTTCTACTGGTCGGGCGACGCGCTCGTGGCGGTGACGGGTTCCAGCGGAGACTGCCGAGCCTTGCTCGACACCGATCCGAGCACAGGCTCCAACCTGCTGTTTCGGGCGGTCTTTCCGTGGGTCAACGACAACAGCAGCAAGACCACGTTGGTGGCCTTGGTGCAGAGCCCGGGCGACGGCACGCCGTTCACGGTGACCGTCGACCTCGACGCACAGGTGTATGTCTCGCCCCGCGCTTTCGAGCCTGCCGGTGCCAGCAACGTGTTGATCCACGGAGTCGGGGCGAGCGCCACGCTGCGCAGCGGCTTCGTTTACCTGAGCTACGAGATCGACGGCAACCGCTTCTACGAAGGTCGCTTCTACGACGAGCAAGGCGCCCTCGAGGCCCAGGTTGCGTTGCCGGATCCCGGCAACGAAGAGGGCAAGGCGTCCGCAGAATACATCGTACGCGGCTACCTGCAGGCCAACGCCGCGGGCCTGGTGGCCGGCTTGCTGGCGGACGGCCGGCTCGTGCTGTTCGACCGACGCGGGGGTCGCCTGGCCGACGGCCCTGGCTTTGCGATGGTCGGCGTGCACCTGTGGAAGGAGCAACTGTACGCGGTCGGCACCCGCGACGAAGGCGCGCCCCTGGTGGCCCGCATCGACAACGACGGCAACGTCGTTGGCGGCGACGGCTGGAAGGCCAGCAGCGCGGCGGCGCAGGCGATCGGTCGGCAGAACGACGTCATCGACGATCGCGCCCCGCCGCGGCGCAAGGCACGCTTCGACGACCCACGCAGCGCGCTCGGCCCGGCACCCTTCGTGACCGAGCACTC